>JANYAL010000047.1 GCA_025361325.1 Bacteroidota bacterium | reverse complement strand
TTCCTGTTCCATTTACCGGGCAGCCTGGTTATACGTGACCTGACCAGTAACGGTTTTTTATTCTCCTTATCTTTTGAAACCTGATTTGTCTTTTTAACAACAACCGGGCCTTTTTTCTCCTTTTCTACTGTAATCTTTTCCGCAGGAGTAACATCGTCTTCCCTTTTAACCGGGTTACGTATGGAAGGATCATTTACTACATTTGATAAAATATCGGTAAAAACATCCGTCTTATTATTGTTCTTGACCACAGCCATATCCTCTTGTTTTGCCGTGTCGGACATTACCAATAACATCGACTGCAAATTGAAAAGACCCCAGCCCTTTTCACCGAAATTCTTGAAGAGGTACCCCGCATCAGACTTTTCTACCGAACAGGTGAATACCTGCTCGTGCCATTCGTTCCGTGGAAAACCAAAGGTCAGTTTATAAACAATGTCCCGGAGTTTTGGTATGATCAGATATCCTGAAACGGTAGAACTCAAGATCCTCCTGTCCATTTTCACATAGAACGGCTGCTTGTTATCGGTCTGTATATAAATAAAATGTTCCTGCTGGGAAAAACCGCTTATCGAAGCAACCAGCAGGAGCGTGATGAACAGGTACTTCATTCTTGAAAATCTATGGCGGCAAAGCTAATTAAATTCATGCATTTACCATTTATATAAAAATGATGCCGAGTAACCAAACTGCACTTATTTTTGTCCTATAAAAATAATTTATGAAGAAATTTCTTGTTGCACTCACCCTGCTTGCATTCCCGCTTTACATGATGGCCCAGTTTGCACCTGAACCAAAAGATACAGCCTGGAAAAAGATCTACCGGGCATCCAGCACCCGTATCAATGACCTCATCCACACCAAACTGGATGTGAAATTCGATTATGACAAAGCCTGGATGTATGGCAAAGAATGGCTCACCCTGAAGCCCCATTTTTATGCCACCGATTCCCTTACGCTTGACGCAAAAGGTATGGACATCAGGGAAATTGACATCATGAAAGGAAATGTTAAATCTCCGTTGAAATATACTTACGACGATATGCAGTTACGTATTATTCTGGATAAGACCTATAAAGGCGGGGAAGCTTATACTCTGTATATTGATTATACCAGCAAACCCAATGATCTTAAGGTAAAGGGCAGTGCCGCCATCAGTGATGCCAAGGGACTGTATTTTATCAATCCAAAAGGAGAAGACAAGAATAAGCCCATTGAGATCTGGACGCAGGGCGAAACAGAAGCTAACAGCGCCTGGATGCCCACCATCGACAAGCCCAACCAGAAAACCACGGAAGAGATATATATGACCGTGCCTGATAAATATGTTACCCTGAGCAATGGTTTGCTGATCAGCCAGAAGAAGAATGCTGACGGAACCAGGACAGATTACTGGAAAATGGACCTGCCGCATGCACCTTATCTTTTCTTTATGGGGGTAGGCGATTATGCGATCATCAAAGACAGCTACAAAGGCAAAGAGGTGAGCTACTATGTTGAAAAAGACCAGGCTCCCTATGCGAGAGGTGTTTTTGGCCTAACCCCTGAAATGATAAAATTCTATTCTGATAAACTGGGTGTTGAATACGCCTGGCCAAAATATTCACAGATCGTGGGAAGGGATTATGTGAGCGGTGCCATGGAGAATACTAGTTCTACGCTGCACCAGGAATCTGCTTACCAGAATGCCAGGCAACTGACCGATGGCAACAGCTGGGAGACCGTTATCTGCCATGAACTGTTTCACCAGTGGTTTGGGGACCTGGTGACTTGCGAAAGCTGGAGCAATATCACCGTCAATGAATCCATGGCCGACTACAGCCAGACCCTCTGGATGGAATACAAACACGGCAAGGATGCCGGTGATGAAGAGAACCAGCAGGGACTTACCGCATACCTCTCAAGTCCCAATGACGCAAAAAAGGATCTTGTCCGCTTCAGGTACTCCGATAAGGAAGATGTATTTGACCTCGTTAGCTATCAAAAAGGAGGGAGGGTCCTTCATATGCTGCGCAATTATGTGGGGGATGATGCTTTTTTCAAATCTCTTAATCTGTACCTGAATACCAATAAATTTAAACCCGGAGAGTCAGGACAAATGCGCCTTGCTTTTGAAGAGATCACCGGGCAAGATATGAACTGGTACTGGAATCAGTGGTATTATGGCAGTGGTCAACCTGTCGTGAAGATCGACTATAAATATGATGACGCAGCCGGTAAGGCTATGGTCATCATCGACCAGGTACAGAAAACGGATAAGGTGTTCCGCCTTCCCCTGGTCATTGATATTTACACCGGGAATACAAAAAGCAGGCATAATGTATGGGTAGAGAATAAGACAGACACGTTCACCTTCGTATATTCCACCCGACCCGACCTGGTGAATGTGGATGGGGATAAAGTGATGCTTTGGGCAAAGACGGACAACAAGACCGCTGAGAATTACATTTTCCAATACCACCATGCCCCGTTCTATCTCGACCGGAGGGAGGCCCTTGATTATTTTGCTGGGAAGGGCATGAAGGAACTCCAACTGGGACTTAATGACAGGTATGCACCGTTAAGAAGGAGCACCATCGAAAAATTGGGCAATTCCAAAATGGCTAAGGACGCCGATGTCATCAGCGCAATAGAAAATATATCAAATACGGAAAAGGACAAAAAGACAAAGGCAGCTGCTATCAGCTTCCTTGTTAAGACCACTGATCCTAAATACCTCACCTTATATAAGAATAATGTTAGTGATTCATCATACAGTGTGGCCGGGGCTGCTTTAAAAGGGCTGCTGGCACTTGATGCAGGGAATGCCTATACAATGGCAAAAAAATACAGTAACGACGCAAAAGGTACCTTGGGTGCTGTGGTGAGTGATATCCTCATCAGCCAGGGTACGGAATCGGATTTTGATTTTATTGCCACCCGCTATGAGAATGCCCCACCGAGCGAGGACAAGCTCACCATGTCGCAGTCTTTTTGCACCTACATGGAAAAAGTGAACGACCTAAGTAAAGTGAAGAAAGGCATCGATATGATTATTAGGTTCAAGAACATCATTCCCCAGCAATTCAGGGGATTTACTGATCCAACCTTTAAAGCCGCTTTTGATAAACTGGCCAAGGCAAAAGGTAGTGAGATAGCAGACTATATTGATAAGCTCATCAAATAAATGATGCAGGAAAACTTTGCCAAAGTTC
>JANYAL010000043.1 GCA_025361325.1 Bacteroidota bacterium | reverse complement strand
CCTTCTTTTGTCATCGCATAACCAGCCCGCGTTATTATAAATGATCGGCGAAATAGAGATCAGGCCCCTGCCACCCAGGGATGCACAACCCAGCAGTTTCGATAAAGCGCCATTGACACTGGGGGCATCCAACGCATCATTCTTCACCGAGAAAATACTTTCTGAAGAATTATTGTTTGCAAACGGTCCGTCAGGCAAGGCAGTCAGTGAAAAGGGCCCAATGCCATTGAGCGAAACCGTAGCAGAAGGATTTGAGGGAGTAACCGCACCAACCAGTTTGGCCCCTTCAAACAAAACGCCCGTAGCACTGCTATAATCTCCTTTGTATAATTTTACCCTCATTTTAAGTGCTATGGCAGCGCCTTTTGTAGCCCGGTAACTGATGCCACCGCTTACAGCAGGAAGGTAGGTTTCGGCATAATCCAGGTCGGTGAGGATATTTGCATATACCCCGGCTACACTCATTCTGGGTATGGACAGGATACTATTCGCAGATGTCGCGGAATTAATAGGAAAGTCCCTCCAGGGAATACCCAGGGAAGCACCATTGTTCTCCAGGTAAGGCCGGGCAAAATTAAGCAAGCCTTCCAAATGTGCTAATGCACGCAGGAAACGACATTCTGCTTCATATTGCTGTGCGGTGGCCACAGGAATAACAGAACCTCCGGCACCCCTGAAACCTGCAATGGAAATATTCGCTTTATTGATCAATTCATATAATCCTTTCCACATGGCACCCGAATTGGCATTGGTGGCAATATACGTGGCCTGGTACGTGATCTGCAGAAAGGCCTGAACATTAACCATGTCCTCGCCCCTTGCATCCGATTGATAGATATTCGCGGATCCAAACGGATAACCCCTGTTCTCCGTACTGCCCGTTACATAATAGGCCCCCTGTGCTGCATCATATACCCCATTGAGGGCAAGGGCACATTTTGCCGCCGTGGAAAAGGCGGTTACATCAGACAGGGAGTTATACGGACTGGTATCCAGTACCTTTGTACAACTGAACAGCAAAGGGAGGAAAAGAAGCCCTAATCTTAATTTATTCATGATTACTTATTTTAGTATTTGCATTAGCTGGTTTTAGAATCCCAGGGAAAAACCCATGGATATGTTACGCACCTGAGGTGAAACGGCTGCATCAACACCGGCTGTGCTGATATTGTCCGGATCGGCTCCTTTATATTTTGTCCATACATATAGGTTCTGTCCCTGTACATAGAATTTGGCTGCCTTGATATAACCATGTGTTCTTTTTTGTACAAGGTCGTTTTGGATGGTATAGCTAAACACCACATTCTGCAAACGGATATAATCCCCTTTTTCAACAAACCTGGAATTAGCACTGCCGGTCTGGTTGATATTGGCAGCCAGTCCGTAATACAATTTAGGCACATCGGTTACCTGACCCGGCGTTGTCCACCTGTTCAGGATATCTGTACCATTATTCTGAAAGCTCTGGTTGAATAAAGACTCTTGCGCAGTATAGTTCATGATACGGTTGCCACCTGAGTACCTGAACATTACATCCAAACCGAAGCTCTTAAAATTGAATGAATTGGTGAAAGCCCCAAAATACCTTGGCGTGGCATCTCCCAGTTTCACCTTGTCTGCATTGGTCAAAGTGGTCTGAACACCTAAATTGGGGTCATTCTTGCTTTGAGCATAATAGAAATTACCAATGGTGCCCAATCCCATTGCCCGGTTAAGGTTTAGTTGAACCATAGAACCATCTGCTTTATAAAACATAGGGTTCCCGCTGGCGGCATTTACGCCGGCAGACTGGTATCCCCAGAGCATATTAATGGGCTCGCCAACCTTGATCTGATTATAAGACCCGCTGAGGATACTCTGAACAGGAACACCTCCTACGGGATACAAGGAGGTAACTTTATTATAAACATTGGAGTAATTGATGTTGAAATCCCAGTTAAAATCCTTGCTGCGGATGATACCTGCACTGAGCGATAATTCAACCCCCTTATTGTATAATTTACCGATATTCTGTGCGATGGTGCCACCGTTCAGGTCTGTAGAACCCGGGATACCCGCACTTGGAGGTTGAGGAACATTCAATACCAGTTTGTCCACATTATTGAAGAAATAATCTGCAGTTAAAGTTATCCTGCTCTTCAGGAATCCCATTTCTAAACCCACATCAAATTTGGCGCTGGTCTCCCAATTCACGTTAGTATTTCCAACACCGCTTGGCCCCAGTCCGCCCAGGTTCCCGTAATTACGCGGTGCAAAAGTGGTCAGGTAAAGATACCCGCCTACAGGATTTCC
>JANYAL010000041.1 GCA_025361325.1 Bacteroidota bacterium | reverse complement strand
GCAGAAACCCTGTAGATGACCATTATTTTAATATAATAACCCTCCTAATATTTAATAGGTTGAACATTACACAGGCCAAAACCGTTTTTTTGCAGATTTTATAACTCTTGACAGGTCTTTTACCGGGACAGTAGATAAATAAACTTAATGTATCAAGACAGGGGGGTATATTCTTTCTAAGAAAGTGCTTGACCAGTGAAAATTTTGGCGGCTGTGAAGAATAGAAACGGGGTCACAAGCCTTATTGTGACCGTAGAAAAATGAAACCAAAATGGTCTGACGCAAGCGCCAGACCATTTTACCAATTGAGAAATTGTCCTTTTTAGAATCAACACTATGCAACTTCACATTATCTTTTATTCAATCGATTAACAACATATTCTTCAACAATTGTTAATAGTATAACAGGTTTATACCCTGATAATTTTACGCGGATGTACCATTTATCATCTCCTCAGTTCAATACACTGGCGTCTTTCTCTACTTTAATACTTTTTTCTTCTTTAATCCTGCTCCAACCACCTAATACATTGCGGAAGTTATGAATACCCTGCCTTTTAAGCAGCGAAGCAGCGATCACGCTCCTGTACCCGCCTGCACAATGCACATAAATATTCTGGGTTTTCTCAAATTGTGCGAATAGGGAAACATCGGTCATGTTGTTCAACGGGAGATTCCGTGCACCGGCAACATGCCCGTCGGCAAATTCGGTCTCTCTTCTTACATCCACCACAACCAGGTTGGGGTCATGGGGAATATCAATGATCAATTCATCAGTCTCCACATCAATGATGAGGTCAACAGTTTCCCCTGCTTCCATCCATGCCTCAAATCCGCCATCCAGGAATCCCTTCATGGTATCGAATCCTACACGGGATAATCTTACTATTGTCTCTTCTTCCTTTCCGGGTTCTGTGATAAGTATGATGGGCTGATTGAATGGTAACAAGCTGCCGGCCCATTCTGCAAATCTTCCTTCCAGCCCTATAAATATGCTGCCGGGGATGAATCCTTTTGTAAAAGCGCTGGCGTGCCTGGTATCCAGGAGCATTACGTTTTCCTGCATCATGGTCTTCACTTCGGAAACCGTTAAAGCGCTTAGTCCCTGTTGTTTTACTTTATCAAGGCTATTGTAACCCTGCATATTTATTTTGGCATTGATGGCAAAATATTTGGGCGCTTTGCTCAATCCTGTTGTAACGGCTGTAATGAAATCTTCTTTTGTCTGGGGCTGTAGAGCATAATTGGTTTGTTTTTGTTCACCGATGGTACTGAAAGTTTCGGCGCCCAGGTTCTTTCCGCAACTGCTTCCTGCTCCATGTGCCGGGTATACGATGATATCGTCTGCAAGGGGTAATATCTTTTCCTGGATGGTATTATACATGATACCGGCCAATTCCTCAGCACTCATATTGCCGCTGCTGAGGTCGGGTCTGCCTACATCACCTACGAATAAGGTATCCCCTGTAAAAATTGCATGGGGTTTATCCTGTTCGTCTGTAAGCAGGTAACAGGTACTTTCTATCGTATGTCCGGGCGTATGTATGACCTTGATGGACAATTTACCCAATCTGAATATTTCTCCATCCGCTGCAGCATGAATGTGAAATGCAGGTACGGCTTCAGGGCCAAAGATAATGGGGGCACCGGTTTCTTTGGCAAGGTCTAAGTGTCCGCTAACAAAATCAGCATGGAAATGTGTTTCAAAGATATATTTGATGGTAGCGTTGCGTTCTTTAGCCAAAGTGGTATATGCGTCAGTATCCCTCAGCGGATCTATGATAGCTGCTTCTCCTTCGCTTTCAATGTAATAGGCTGCTTCACTCAGGCAACCGGTATATAATTGTTTGATAAACATATGAATTGTGCTTTAAAAGTAATCAGCAAAAGTAAAAATAAAAAAGCGGATGTGGTCACATCCGCTTGATAACTATATTCAATAGATTTTATCCCACCAGTTCTTTAACAAAATGGCTGATCTCATCTATTCTTTTGAAATTAACTGTGTAGAAGATGAATTTACCATCCCTTTCCGTATTAACAATTCCTGCTTTTCGCAAAATGGCCAGGTGTTGAGATGCAACAGACTGTTCCAGTCTCAGGCGAACATAGATCTCTGTGACGGTTATCTTTTTTTCCTCTTCAATAAGTTTGAGTAATTGCTGGCGAAGCTTGTGATTAAGAGCTCTCAGTACCATCGCTGCTTTTTTAAGGGCATTGTAGTCGAGGTTCACAGATACTGAGGTACCTGTATGTGATTTAGCAGCAGCTAAAGACTGCTCTTCTGAGTGAGGGGCAACCATCATAAATATTTGATTTTAATATGCTTGAACAAATAGATAACACAAATATACTAAATATTGTTTATGCAATTTATAGTTGATGAATATATTAAGGTAAATATACGTTAATTACCGTAAAATTACTGCTTTAATATATTTTAGGTATTGTATGGAATTCTTTCAGGTAAACAGGCTCGCAAAGTGCAAGGTCCGCAAATGATCCTTTTAAAAATTCTCTTTCCGCAAGGCCCGCCATAGCTTCAGGGGTTATTTCTGTATCTATGAAATAAGCATTGGAGGACAGGCAGATTTGTTGCCATTTCTTTGAACCGTTCCCGAAGAAGAAAACAGGGTTATGCTGAAGCAGGTCTTTGAATGAGGATTCAGTTAAGATACAGGCTGCCGGTT
>JANYAL010000414.1 GCA_025361325.1 Bacteroidota bacterium | reverse complement strand
TGGATTATTTTCCGAAAGATTTCCTCTGCTTCATCGATGAGAGCCACCAGACCATCCCCCAGGTAAGCGGTATGTACGGAGGCGACAGGAGCCGGAAGATGGTGCTGGTGGATTACGGGTTCCGCCTGCCCTCGGCACTGGATAACCGGCCGCTGAATTTCAACGAGTTTGAAGCCATGCTAAACCAGACCATCTTTGTTTCTGCCACACCAGGCAATTATGAATTAGAAAAATGCGGGGGCGTGGTAGTGGAACAGGTGGTAAGACCCACCGGCCTCTTGGATCCCCCGATAGAAGTACGCCCCTCCCTGAACCAGATCGATGACCTGCTGGACGAAATCGATAAAAGGGTCACCAAGGGCGACAGGGTGCTGGTGACGACACTCACCAAGCGCATGGCTGAAGAGATGAACAAATACCTGCAGCGTATCAATATCAAAAGTAAGTACATCCACAGCGAAGTGGATACCCTGGAGCGCATGGAGATACTGCGCCAACTTCGTTTAGGCGTTATAGATGTACTGGTGGGGGTAAATTTACTAAGGGAAGGACTTGATCTTCCTGAAGTGTCGCTGGTGGCCATCTTGGATGCCGATAAGGAGGGCTTTTTACGCAATGAAAAAAGTCTTACCCAAACAGCAGGCCGGGCAGCCCGTAATGTGGATGGGCTCGTGATATTCTATGCCGACAAGATGACCGCCAGTATGCAGCGCACCATCGATGAAACGCAACGCCGCAGGGAAAAACAAATTGCCTATAATACCGAACACCATATAACGCCCGCCACGATCATAAAAAGTACGGAGCAGATCTTTGCCCAGGGATCGGTATTGGATGTTAAAGGCTATGACCCCTCAAACCCTTATTCAGTGGCGCCGGATGGCGAACTCGTAACGGTTGCTGCCGAAGACCAGGAAATATACAAGACCATTCCCCAGATCGAAAAGGCCATCAAAAAGACAAAAAAGGAAATGGAAAAAGCGGCCAAAGACCTGGATTTCATGGAAGCCGCGCGCCTTCGGGATGAGATGTTCCGCCTGCAACTGGATATGGAGAAGATGAAGAATTAAGATTTCAATTTTAATATCCCTTACCGTTTTGTGGTACCCGCGTTATACCTCCATTTTTAAACCGTTTAATTAGCTGGCGCTGATTCCCCGGCCTGCACCGGCCACCAGTCGTTCCCGAAAAGATCCTTTATGCCGCAGGTATAGCCATATTCCATTATTGTAGGTGGCATGGTTGATGTTGCTCCTGCTGCAAGTGCCCTTTCATACGTTGCGTCCACATCTTCCACATAAATAAAAATACCCGCCGGCCTGGGTGCGAATTGGTCTGTGGCATCAGCGAACATGATCACCCCTTCGCCGATGCGTAATTCTCCATGCATGATAATCCCTTCACTTCGGGGAACTGAGAATTGAAGGCTGGCCCCGAATACCTTTTCCATGAATGTAATGAATTGGTTCGCTCCCGGGACGATCAGGTAGGGCATGATCCGGTTATGGGTTGAAGCGTATGTCATGACGAAATTTTGATATAAGATACTGATTTTTTTAATATCAATTCTATCCGGGTCCATTTTTTGCATTCCCGGACAGAGATCATGAAAGGATCTGGTTCGTGACTTGTTCGGGTCAGGGTGCTACCATCTGTGTTGATTAACACAGATGGTAGCACCCTGGTAGCAACAAGTGGCTTCCCAGACAGGAGGAAAATGGGTTTTATGACCAGCCCGGACTCTATTCATGCGCCAGAACCACCCGGGCACTAGCTATTTCCTGAAAATATTGCTATCTTACTCCTCCAATTTTAAAAATCAACAGATTATGACTACTATAGCGCTTTACAACCTGAAAGGGGGGGTGGGCAAAACTGCCAGTTGTGTGAATTTCGCCTATCTCGCCGCAGCAGACGGATTTAAAACACTCCTCTGGGATATTGACCCGCAGGGATCCTCCTCCTTCTATTACAAGGTAAAGCCCAAGACTCACCCGGGAATAAAGAAACTGATCACCAAGGATGCCGACCTGGAAAGCGCCATCATGAGCACCGATTTTGAATTGCTGGATGTGATCCCGGCGGATAATTCCACAAAGAGCTTCGACATTATGCTCGAAGAGATGAAGGGCAACAAGAACCGGTTGAAGTCTGTTCTGAAACAACTGACCGGGGAATATGATTTTGTGTTCATTGATTGTCACCCCGGGTTCAGCGCGCTCAGTGAAAATATCTTCCATGCAGCAGATATTGTACTGATGCCGGTGATCCCCACCACGCTGTCGATACGCACCTACCAGATGGTGAAGGATTATTTCAAGGAAAAGGAGCTGGACCTCAGCAAACTGATGTGTTTCTTCACCATGACCGATCTGCGTAAGAACATGCACAATGAGATCATGGAGGAACTCTACAAGGACAAGCGTTTCTTCCAGAATTATATACCCTATCTCTCTGACGTCGAAAAAATGGGTATACACAAAGCTCCCATCATGGAATTCGCCAACAGCAGTTATGCTGCCCAGTGTTACCGGGAATTGTGGACAGAGATCAAGGAGGGCGTGTTGTAAGGAAAAACGCCATTGAATAAAACAAAGAAATCTTTCAATTTTTTTTCTCTCTTTGTGAATCTTTGTGATCAAACTTTGTGCATCTTTGCGGCATAAATTCAAAAAATGAACAGAGATCTGACAAGTTGGTACAGCCCTTCCCTCCAAAAAGAAATGCCCATCGCTACTTACGGGCATTATGGATTTGCCCTTTTATTCGTACCTACTGCCGCGGCAGACTACCTCGAATATGAGCGTTTCCAAATGATGGAGACCCTGGCCCCTTTCATCAACAGCGGCAAAATAAAAGTGTTCTCCATCAACAGCATCAACAATGAAAGCTGGCTCAACAATGAGATACAGGGTGAACACAAGGCCATCCGTCACAACCAGTTCAATGAATATGTTTTTAATGAAGTGGTGCCCTTCATCAGAAACAGCACTTCGGGCGAAACGCCCATCATCGTAAGCGGCGCTTCTTTTGGTGCACTGCACAGTATGAACCTCTTCCTGAAACGACCCGACCTTATCAATGGTGTGATCGCTATGAGCGGGGTATATGACCTTACCGAATACACCAAGGGTTATTATGACGACCAGGTCTATTTCAATTCACCGGCACACTATATCCCCAACCAAACCAACCATGATTTCCTGGAGCAGATCCGCAAGAGCAGGAATATCCATATCCTTAGCGGTAGCGGCGCGTATGAAGACCCCGGCGCGTCGAAGAACTTTGCCGGCATCCTGTACAATAAAGGCATCAATTATGAACTGGATATATGGGGTGAGGAATGGAAACACGACTGGCCAACCTGGCGGGAAATGCTGCCGGTGTACCTGAACACCCGGTTTTGATCTAAGGTTCTGTTTACACAATAAGTTCATGGATTTGGAGTTATATAAGTGTAAATCCAAATCCTGTTTCGATGAACCAGTCTTTCCTGCTTTTTGCTGCCAAATGCTCCGTGATTTTTTATTTTACGGCCTGTACCGGTATCGACCATCTTACCCTTGCAAAGTCTGCAAGCCCTGTAATTACAAAAGGTGCCTGGAAGGCGGAACTCATTGAAGGAAATAATGCCGGTACACCTTCGTTACTTTCTGTGTACAAATTTGTATTTGGATCCAATGGTGACCTGAAGGTCAGCAAAAACGGAATGGAAACAAAAGGTAACTGGTCGGAGGACAATATGTCCAAACGCATCACGATCGACCTGGGTAATACAGATCCCGTATTGGGCATGCTTAATAATCACTGGAACGTAGAGATTATCGCCAACGATCAGGTAAGCCTGATGAATAGAAATGGCCTGGCTGCTGAAAACCTGAAAATGACCTCACTGAATTAAGATATATTGCAAGAACAAGTCAAAAAAAGCCGTTCCCTTCCGGAACGGCTTTTTTTGCGTATGTGCCGGAGTTGATTGGGAAGTCCAATTGTTTTACATTTACTCCATGCAAAAGAAACTGTTCCTGCTTGATGCCTTTGCACTTGTATTTCGTGCCTACTATGCCCTGATCCGCAATCCACGTATCACCAGCAAGGGAAGAAATACCAATGCACAGTTCGGTTTCACCAATACCCTTATCGATCTGCTCAAAAACCAGAAGCCTACCCATATGGCAGTATGCTTCGATACCCATGCCCCCACGGAGCGTCATATTGATTTTGCAGACTATAAAGCCAACCGCCAGGAGACTCCCGAAGACATATTATCCGCCGTGCCCGATATTAAACGGATCATTGAAGGGTTGAACATACCTGTCATAGCACTGGATGGATATGAAGCGGATGATGTGATTGGGGCCCTGGCCAAAAAAGCAGAGAAAGAGGGATACGAGGTCTATATGGTAACACCTGATAAGGATTATGGCCAGCTCGTTTCAGAAAATATCAAGATCTATAAGCCCCCTTACCAGGGCAGTAATTTCGAGATATTGGGTCCTGCCGAGGTTTGTGCCAAATGGGGAATAAAGGACGTGAGCCAGGTGATTGATATCCTGGGCATGATGGGGGACGCTGTGGACAATATCCCCGGCATTAAAGGTATCGGGGAGAAAACTGCTGCAAAGCTACTTGCCGAATACCATACCCTGGAGAATGTGCTGGCCCATGCGGATTCTATCAAAGGTTCCGTTGGTGAAAAGATAAGGGCTGGCCGGGAAATGGCCGTTATGAGTAAGAAGCTGGCCACCATCATCACCAATGTACCTGTGGAATTCCATGAAGAGAATTTTCGCATTAAGGAAATGAATAAGGAGGTCCTGAAGGATATCTTTTCCGAACTGGAATTCAAGACACTGGGCAAGCGCATACTCGGGGACGATATGGAACTGGCCATTGATGGTGTACATGAAAAGACAGGCCCAACAACACAAAAGACTGAATCTCCGCAAATGGATCTCTTTGGGAACATTATAGAGCCTGAACTAAAAAAGACCGGGATAGCTGATCCTGAGGGTGCTTCAGAAGACCTGCCCCCCGGGGAGGATTCAGGTGGAGCTGTTTTGCTCAGGAATATCCATAATACACCCCATTCCTATCACCTGGTTGAAACGGAAGGAGCGGTCAATGACCTGTTGCAGTTGCTCGCCGGCCAGCC
Source organism: Bacteroidota bacterium (assembly GCA_025361325.1). Taxonomy (GTDB): domain Bacteria; phylum Bacteroidota; class Bacteroidia; order Chitinophagales; family Chitinophagaceae; genus Ferruginibacter. Next base: position 15,733 of record JANYAL010000414.1, on the reverse strand, counting down.
TGAGATCTGTTTCGACACCGAGACCACAGGTATAGATGCCAATGATGCAGAACTGGTTGGTCTCAGTTTTTCTACCAGACCCGGCGAAGGATACTATATCCCCTGTCCGCCGGAAAGGGAAAAGACCCTACACCTCTTGAACCTGCTAAACCCCTTATTCAAAGACCCCGCCATCACCTGGATCGGCCAGAACATCAAGTACGACCTGCTGATGCTTAAATGGTATGGCTTCGAGCTAAAGGGGAAACTGTTCGATACCATGCTGGCCCATTATGTCATTGAACCTGATGGCAAGCGTAACATGGATGCGCTCAGCGCCAAGTACCTTGGATACGAACCCGTTCATATTGATGAACTCATTGGCAAGAAGGGCCAGAAACAGGGAAATATGCGCGACGTGGAACCGGAAAAGATAAAAAACTATGCTGCAGAAGATGCAGATATCACCCTGCAACTGAAGAACGTCTTTGTTAAACAGATCAGGGATAAGGAAGTGGAACGGGTATTTTATGAAGTGGAGAATCCGCTGGTGAAAGTACTCACCGACATGGAGTTTGAGGGCATACGGATTGATGAAGGTTTTCTGAAGGAATACAGCAAGGAACTGGAACGGGAGGCAAAGACCGCCGAGGAAAGTGTTTACATCCAGGCGGGCGTGCGATTTAACCTGGCCAGTCCCAAACAGTTAGGTGAAGTGCTCTTTGATAAAATGAAGATAGACCCAAAAGCAAAAAAGACCAAGACGGGCCAGTACGCCACGGGTGAGGATGTGCTGTTGAAATTAGCCGGGCAGAATAAGATCGTGGATGATATCCTTACCTTCCGGGAGTATACCAAACTGAGGTCAACCTATGTGGATGCATTGCCCCTGATGATCAATAAGAGAACAGGCAGGGTGCACACCTCCTATGCCCAGGCAGTGGCCGTTACCGGCAGGCTCAGCAGCAATAACCCCAACCTGCAGAACATACCGGTAAGGACAGAACGCGGCAGGGAGATCCGAAAGGCATTTATCCCGAGGGACAAGGATCATGTGTTGGTGTCGGCCGACTATTCCCAGATCGAACTGCGCATTGTTGCTGCCATCAGTGGTGATGCGAATATGTGCGGGGCCTTCCGCACCGGGAAGGACATTCATACCGCCACAGCAGCAAAAGTGTTCAACGTAGAGGAGAAGGAAGTCACCAAGGAAATGCGGTACAAGGCTAAAAGTGTCAACTTCGGCATCATATATGGGCAGGGTGCTTTTGGGCTGGCCGAGAACCTGGGTATCCCCCGGGCCGAGGCCAAAGAGATCATCGATAATTACAAGAAACAGTTCCCCAACATTCAAAAATACATGGATGACACCATCAATTTTGCCAAAGAGTACGGGTATGTGCAGACGCTGATGGGCAGAAAGCGCTGGCTGAAGGACATCAACTCTGCCAATTTCACGGTACGGGGTTTTGCTGAGCGCAATGCCATTAACTCACCCATACAGGGTACAGCGGCCGACATGATCAAGCTGGCCATGATCCGGGTGCACGAAGAATTCGGGAAATATGGATTCCGCTCGAAGATGTTATTGCAGGTGCATGATGAACTTGTCTTTGACGCGTACCGGGAGGAAGTGGAGACCATCAAACCAATCATTCTCAATTGTATGCAAACTGCACTGGCCCTTCCGAATGAAGTGCCTACTGATGCGGAGATTGGGGCGGGTGAGAATTGGCTGGAGGCGCATTAATAATGAAAGCAGGAAGGAAGGAAAGCATGTTAAAACACACCATCTATTACTGCTACGACGCTTACTGCGGCTGGTGTTATGGTTTCAGCGCGGTAATGAAAGAAATATACGAATCATTCAAAGACCGCCTTTCCTTTGAAGTGCTGAGCGGTGGTATGATCATCGGTGAACAGGTGCAGCCCATCAGCAGGATAGCCGCTTATATCGATAAGAACTATAAGCGTGTGGAAGAAACAACAGGCATCAGGTTCGGGGAGGATTTCCTTTGGCATATCCGGAACCCGGAAGAGAGCGACTGGCAGATGAATTCAGAGAAACCGGCCATTGCACTCTGTATCTTCAAGGATTATCATCCCGGCAGGCAAATTGAATTTGCCACCGACCTGCAATATGCCCTTAACTCGGAAGGCCGTGACCTGGATGATGATGAGGCCTACCGTCATCTGCTGGAAAAATACAATATCCAGCCTGAAGCTTTCTATACCAAACTCCAAAGCGAGGAATACAAGGAAAGGGCCTATTACGAATTTGCCTTGTGCAAACAATTGCAGGTAACAGGTTACCCGGCTGTATTGTTGCAGGCAAATGAATCGAAGTTTTACCTACTGGCCAGGGGTTATACTTCTCTTGATGACCTTACCGCACGGATTGACAATGCATTGAAAGAGTTTGATGTGGTGCATCCGGATCAGGCATAACCCGTTTATTGATCTTACCTTAACAATTCCTTAGATTTTTTTTTGTGCAAAATTTTCAGGTCCTGCATCCTATGGCTAAACCAGCTATATGCCCGCACTTGTTTTCAGGGATGCCCGTTATTTCCAGGTCAGCTTCCAGTTTATCTTTCTAGCATACGGTATCCTGTACCTGCACTGGAATGCACAGTGGTGGCTGTATGCAACCTATTTCGGCAGCAGTCTGCTTACCCAATTCTCTTGTGAGATCATTTTCCATACACACAGAACAGGCTCAGCATCCTGGTGGAAGGGTCTGCGAAAAGGTATCCCTTCTGCACTGATCAGTTCTTTCGGCCTGTCTTTACTGCTGAAGACCAATAACTGGCATATTGCCGCATTGGCTGCTATGATATCCATTGTATCAAAATACATCATTCGCTTGAATGGCAAACATGTTTTCAATCCTTCTGCACTGGGTATTGTGGCCGTACTTTTTTTCACCGATCAGGCCTGGATCAGCCCGGGGCAGTGGGGCAGTGGCATCGTCATGCTCTTTGCGGTACTGAGCCTTGGTTTTATTGTTGTCACCCGGGTGCAGAAGTTGGATATCAGCCTGGCGTTCCTGGGAACCTTTGGACTTCTTTTATTTGCGCGACAGGTGATTTACCTGGGCTGGCCGCTTGATTTCTTTATACAATCCATCAGCACAGGAAGCCTGCTGTTGTTTTCCTTCTTCATGATCACCGATCCTAAAACAACACCCAACCATGCCTGGGCAAGGATCATTTGGGCTGTGGCTATTGCCGCCGTTTCTTTTTACATGGCCACATTCCGTTTCATCAATGGTGCCCCCATCTGGATACTGGTTCTGGCACAACCCCTGGTACCTGTTCTGGATAAACTATTCCCGGCAAAAACATTTCAGTGGGGAACTGGGAAGGAACTCAGGCAGGAAGAGCAGTGGTTCATCCAATCTGTTTACACCCATTCGGTCATGTAATCATTCACTAAAAAAAATATAGTATGAAAAGAAAACTTTTAATCATCGGAACAATGCTTGCCCTTTCGCCCTTGCTCTATTCCTTCTGCGGTTTCTATGTAAGCAAGGCGGATGGAACCCTTAAGAACAAAACATCACAAGTGATCCTGGTACGTGACGGCAACCATACCGTAATTACAATGTACAATGACTACAAAGGAGATGTGAAGGACTTTGCCATGGTAGTACCGGTTCCGGTTGTGCTGAGAAAGGACGATATCCATGTAGTGGACCAGTCCATCTTCCAAAGACTGAACGATTACAGTGCGCCCCGCCTGGTAGAATACTGGGATGAGAATCCCTGCTCCGTATATACCGAAAAAGATAAGATGTTTTCCCCGAAAGCGGACCTTGCCACGGGCTACAATAAAAGTGGCCGTGGAGCTATATTGAATGAAATGATGGGTGTAAAGATCGAGGCAAAATACCTGGTGGGAGAATACGATATCCTGATACTAAGTGCCAAAGAAAGTGGCGGGCTAAAGGAATGGCTTACCACGAATGGGTACAAGATACCTGCCGGTGCGGAGGAAGTACTGGACCCCTATATCAAAAGCAACCTGAAGTTCTTTGTGGTGAAAGTGAATGAGGCGGAGAAGAAAAAACTGCCTGGTGATTTCCTGCGCCCCTTACAGATCAGTTTCAACAGTCCCAAGTTCATGCTCCCCATACGTCTGGGCATGGCCAATGCCGACGGTGACCAGGACCTGGTGGTCTACGCATTCACACGCAAGGGCCGCATTGAGTGCACCAATTACCGCAATGTGGAGATTCCTACCGGTAAAAATATTCCCCTGTTCGTACAAAAGAACTTCGGCGTCTTTTACGGCAATCTTTTCGACAACCAATGGAAGAAGGAGGATAAGAGCGTGGGTTTCCTGGAATATGCCTGGGATGTTAGCCCGCAAAACTTTTACCACTGCGACCCCTGTATCGCGACTGCACCCAGTGAACAGGACCTGGTACAGAGCGGGGTATGGTGGCTGAAAGGAAAAGACTGGACGGATTACACTGATGTGGATAATGACGAACCGGATAACGAGAATAAGAATGTTCATTTCACGCGCCTGCACTTCAGGTATAACAGGAACAGCTTTCCGCAGGACCTGATGTTCCAGGTTACGCCGAATACAGAAACCTTTCAGGCACGTTATATCATCACCCATCCTGCAACAGGAAGCTTCACCTGTGACGCCGGAAAGAAATACATCCACGAGCTGAAGACAAGGAGAAAGAATGAATTGGCGGACTTGACAGCTCTCACCGGCAGGAACATGGATACCTGGCAGGATGATGCAAGGTCTGTCAATGATGAGGAACAGGTAAAGGATGCACAATACGCCAGCCTGATGCCCCAGGTAAAAGAAGAAATGGAAAGAAGACCTGACTACCCTGTTGGACTGGTATTGATGAGTGTGGTTATATTGGGAAGTGCGGGTCTTTTAAGATGGAAAGGATTTATATAGTTTTCACTATAAATAAATAGGATCGCAGTTGGTTATACAGGGTTTTGGTCTGAGCATTCCCGTGAGAACGGGAGTGCTTTTTTACTAACCTGTAAACTGTATCAGCATCTTTTGGGTGATAAATAATCTGCTGAAAGGGCTTTCATCATTAAGCGTAATAAAAAAAAGCCCCGTTACTGGAAAGTAACCGGGCATAACTCAACCAAAAAATCACCTAATTATTGAAACATCATTTATTATTGTCCGGGAGGCCTGTTTCCTCTTTGTGGCCGCATAGAGGGTTCAATGATATCCTTCCATATCTTCATTTGGTCTTCCGTCAGTACTTTATTAAGCTTTTCATCCCGTACTCCGTTTATTTCCTGCATTTTGGCCCGCATTGCATCTCTGTCCATGCTGCCTGATGCCATCATTTCTTCACGGGCAGCATCAGTGATCTTATAACTGTTTGTGAATATGGAATCGATCTGGGCCAGTTTGTCCGTTCCCGGTTTAAAAGCACTGTCCAGTTTTTCGTGAACGGCTTTTACCCTTTCTTCTACTGTTCTCCTTTGAAATCCCTGGGCCCCTGCGTTCATGGAGGCCATACTGAATACAGCAGCGAAAACTGCCATGCAAATTTGTCTTTTCATGTTGTGCTTATTAAAGTTTAGTGTTTATTGATTAGACGACCTTGTTATATGAAACCGTCGCTTTGTTTGTTATCTGCTCGTTATTTTTTTCTCTCATCGTGCCTGCCCAGGATGGTAGAAACGAGCGAATCAAAGACGGGGACCTGGGCCGGTGTACATAATCCGCGTACATCCCGCAGGTGCTGAAACATGCTTACTGCCAGTATCTTTTGTTTACCCGATGATTGTTCGGCTGTGCTGTTGATGGCAGAATCACTGAAGCCAGCTGCAGCCAGCTGTTTCAACTGGCTTTCCCGGTTCTTCCCTGCTTCGTCGAACATGGCTTTCATCTTGTCGCGATGCTCTTTACTTAAGGTATCATACTGCTGTATCTGTTGGGGGGTGAAACCAACCTGCTTTTGAAGAAATCCCGACATGATGGCCTCATGGTCACCATGCCATCCCTTCTTTCCGTGTTCCCGGTATTTCAGGAAAAAGAAAAGCATGGCCATATTTGTGAGTAATAAAATGGCGACGGCTATTACCAGTATCTTATTCTTTGTTTGGGTGCTCATTAGGGTTGTAGGTTTTCTGTGTCATATAATGAAACGACCGAAGTGGAAAAATCATCAGCGGTCAGTTGTTGCTGTTCTGTATTGACGGTATTGTCCACGGATGAATTGTTGCTTACCATGATCCCGACATTGAACCCGATCACCAGGAACAGCCCGGTAAATGCAACTGCCGGCCGGGATAAGAACTTGCCAGCCTTTTCCCAGGCACTTTCAGCGGACCTGTCCATACGTGCCCGGATCCTTGTCATCAGATAGGGTTTTGGGGAAGCACGGGTTATATGATCAAGGCTGCTGAGCGCTTCTTCGGTCATTCTGTGAATAGGGTCTTCCATGTTCAATTCTTTTGGTTTATTTCTCTGTTTTTTGCTGTCTGTAATAATTATCCAGTATCTTTTTTAAATTATTCTTTGCCCTGCCCATCAAAGATTCCACCGCATATAAACTGGTTCCCAGTATGGCAGCGATCTCCTGGTAGCTCTGCCCCTCAAGTTTATGCAGGGTAAAAGCCATCTGCTGTTTCCCGGGAAGCTGCTGCAAAGCTGTAAACAATTCTGCAGCTCTTTCCTTTTGCTCCAGTTGAACGCCGGGATGATCAAAATCCACCGGGTGTAAATGCTCATCCTCCCTGTTGCCAAATAAACTTTCTATAAAAGCAACTCGTTTTTTTCGCTTCCTTTTCTTTTCATGATCAAGTGCCTTGGACAAGGTGATCTTGTACAGCCAGGTAGACAGTTTTGATTCGCCTTTGAAAGAACTTACGGACTGATACACCTGTATGAAAACATCCTGTGTGATATCATCCGCATCCGCTACGTTCTGCACGATTCCCAGTGCAGTATTATACACCATATCCTGCCACTCCTCCACCAGCTTTCGGAAAGCTGATTCATCACGCGCCTGTAGTCCGGCAATTAGTTCTTCCTGGTGCAGCACATTCGGTCATTTTGTTCAGCCTAAATATAACTAAAACGGCCTGAACCCACCAGGACCCATCCTGTCTCTTTCCTGGGAGTTATTAAATGCTGGTTTTGCAACACCGAAATTCTTAAGCTTGTACGTGAAGCTGAGCAGGAAATACTGCTGCAGTACCTGGTTGCGTACATCCTGTATATAACTTGGGTCTACCGTGCGGGTGATACTGTTGTTTTGTTTTAACAGGTCGAATACAGAAAATTTCAACTCACCGGCCTGGTTCTTCAGGAACTTCTTTCCAAAGCCACCGTTCCATAGCCAGTAATTCTGGTTATACCCGGCTCCAAGGCCACTGTAAGTTGTATTTGTTATATCACTTTGCAGGAACCATCCCTTCTTATCCAGCAGGTTGAACTGCAATTCGGCATTTTGGGTTACATAATTCGTATTCTTGGTGGCATCCAGTGAATTCCGGGTATTGTTGAAGGCCGCATTGTAGGAGATATTAAAATCCACATACTGGCTGATATTACTGGCAAGACCGATACCGGTATTATAGGTATAATTATTGGAAATGCTGTTGTTGCCATTCACCAGGCCCGGGAGTTTTGAATACGTTATTCCCCCGCTTAAATTCAGGTTTGATTTGATGAATTTCAATGGAGTGGCAAATGTTAAAAAGGAACGTAAGCTTACATATCCGTCCAGGTTTACCGGTTTGGATAATTGGGAACCCCGGTACAAGGTGATCGCGCTGGATAAAGCAGAATCCGACTTTGCCAGATAAGTAGCGTTGGCCACATAATTACTGGCCTGTTGCAGGAATAGGTTTGCAAAGAAGCTAGACCCCGCCCTTGTATTCGTATACGTATACCTTGTACTTAAGGTATTGGTCAGTTGCTGCTTGAGATCGGGATTACCGCTGGTAACCAGTAAGGTATTGCTGTTATCGATCACATTCTGTAACTGAGAAATAGAAGGAGGACTGGTAGAAGCCCTGTACATGATGTTGACTGTGCTGAATGCAGATATTTTCTTACGCCACATTAGGTTGGGAAGTATGTTGTTGAAAGTGGCGTTAACTTTTAATGTTTTTGGAAATGCCTGGTCACTGTTCAGTTCCAGATATTTATAGTTCAGGCCGATGGCAAACATGTTGTCCCTGTCGCCCAACCGGTAACTGATGCCCGCGGTTTGCGAGGACGTGGTATTATTGAATTTATTAGAATAGCCGGTATCAAAAGCGGAATACTTGCTGATGGAACTGTCAAAATTGAATACTTCCTGGTCCGATTTGTTTTTTGAAATGGAAGGGGAATAGTTTAGCTGCAGCTGCCCTTTTTTCCCGATCGGTTCCGTATACACCAGCGAGGCCGAATGCGTAGTGCCATTCACCAGCAGATTCTTATACTGGTTGGTATTGATATGGCGCGTTCCGGTGGAATCATAATATTGGTTTAAGGAACCCAGGTACGTGTCGCCGTCCTTGTGATTCAGTCCTACACTCAGGTTCAGGGAGATGGTCCTCCCTTTTTTGGCAAAAGCATGCCTGAACAACAGGTTGTTATTTGAGTTATACCCCGAGGTATTAGTCGTAGTATTGCTTATGGTGGAACTCAGTAAATTAGTTGCCGTCAGGAAACTTAACCCGTTGATGCCAGTGATTGAATTGTTTTTCTGATAACTCAGGGCCGGGGTGAATAAGATGGAGTTCTTGTCGTCGAGCTTATACTCGAAACGCAGGTTTACCCTGTTGTTATAATTCTTTGAAGAGGACAGATCGGTCTCATTATAAAATTGGTCAGCAGCATTCTTGATGAAATACTGTGTACTGGAGCTCTGATTATTATTCGTATTGCTGTTATTGAAAAAATAACTTCCGGAAACAGTCAGTTTCTTACCCCATTGGTCCGAATAGTTGATGCCGAATGCATTGGTTGCACTGATACCGTTTTGCTGGCCTACCAAAAAGTTGTTTCCGCCACCGCCAAAACTGCCGCCTCCTCCTCCTCCAAAACTACCACCGCCACGGCCGCCACGGCTGCCGCCACCACCACGGCCGCCACTGCTGCTCGTTACACCCAACAAATCTTCAGAAGAAAAATTCTGCTGGTTGATATTGTTAAAGAGGCCAACAAGCGATATCCTGCGATCCTTCTTAAAAAAACTTACGTTTCCGCCTGCACTGTAACGGTCATCTGTACCATACCCCGCATATACCCTTCCGAACTGTCCGTTGCGCATGCCTGATTTAGTGATAATATTGATGGCTTTTACACTGTTGCCATCATCGAATCCGGTGAAAGCCGCCTGGTCGCTGAGTTTATCAAAGACCTGTATCTTATCAATGATATCTGCCGGCAGGTTCCTGAGTGCAGCCGTGGCATCATCACCAAAGAAATCACGGCCATCCACGGTAACCTTCTTCACCTGGTCGCCCATGGTAGTTACATTACCGGCCTTGTCAATGACCAGTCCTGGTAATTTCTTGATCAGGTCTTCAGCCGTAGCATCAGGATTCACTTTATACTGGTTGGCACTGAATTCGGTGGTATCCACCTTTTGCCTGATTGGTGCATTTGCAATAACCGTAACTCCCTGGAGCTCAGTTGCCAATTTTCCAATGGGGATTACAATTGGAACATTATTACTAGCCTGCACATTGATCCGTTGTTCAATCTTCTCATAACCGCTTGAGCTTACCCGCAATACATACCCACCTGCAGTAAGATCAATGAATTCGAAATTTCCTTTTGAATCGGATATCCTGATCTTTTTTTGAGTAGAGTCGCGCTGCGGGGTGAGACTTACCGTTGCCCCGATTAATGCCGACTTGTCCGTTTTATCTGACAGTTTTCCCTTTAAAATGATATTCTGGCCCATACCTGCAAGACAGGCAAGGCTGAAAAAGAACAGCAGGATTGGTATTTTTAGTATATTTTTCATTCTCATACCCTATTAGACGACATCAGGTGGCAAAACAGGCGCAGCATTCCCCTTTTTTCCCGTTTTAGCAATATGTACCTTTAAACCCGGTGCAAAACCCGCCCAACAAATTACCTATATACAATTTTATCTATGCCTGAAAGACAGATCGTTACCATTACCATGAACCCCGCCATTGACAAGAGTGCCCTGGTAGACAGGATCATTCCTGAAGCGAAATTGCATTGCACTTCCATAAAAAATGAAGCGGGCGGGGGCGGCATCAATGTTTCCAAAGCTTTGCAAAAACTGGGTATGGGTTCTTTTGCTGTGTTTTCCGCCGGGGGGCACAATGGCAACCTGCTCAAAGACCTGGTCAGAAAGGAAGGGATCCCCTTTGAAGCCTTAGCCGTAGAACCTGAAACAAGGGAGAATTTCGTTATCCTGGAAACAAGCACCAATGACCAGTACCGGTTCAATATGGAGGCTATGAATCTCACTGACGACCTTTCGGAGCAATGCCTGGATATGCTGAACAGTATGACTCCCAAACCCTCCATCCTGGTAGCAAGCGGCAGCCTGCCCGGCGGTATTACCCCAAATTTTTATGCACAGCTGGCAAAATGGGCCGGTACAATAAACGCAAAATTCATTTTAGATACGTCAGGCACCCCATTGCAATTAGCCGTTAACGAAAGAATATACCTCCTCAAACCCAATGTATCAGAACTGGGCCAGCTGACCGGCATGGAAACAAACTCAACAGAAAGTATTTTGGCGGCTGCACAGCACCTCGTAAGTAGTACGGCAGTTCAAAGGGTGGTTGTTTCCATGGGTGCAGAAGGCGCACTCCTGGTAACACCCGATGCACATGAATATGTGGCGGCACCGTCAGTGAAAAAATTGAGCACGGTCGGCGCCGGCGACAGTATGGTAGCCGGAATGGCATATATGCTGGCACAACAGGGCACACCAGCCGAAATGCTCCGTTTTGGTATTGCCTGTGGTTCGGCAGCGACTATGAATACCGGAACGGAATTATTCCATACAGCGGATGTACATAAAATATACGAACAGCTTAAACCCGTTTTATAGATTATTTTACTTTTTACCGAACGGGTAATGTCAACAGAAGTTTATCTTTGCAACGAGTTAAATGAATTAATTATGGAATATAACAAATTGGTCTCTATAACCGGATTGAGCGGGTTATATGAGTTATTATCATCAAAGTCTGATGGTGGGGTGGTGCGTTCGCTTGAGGATAAGAGTACTAAATTCGTGAGTACACGCATCCACAGCTTTTTGCACCTTGAAAGTATCGAGGTCTTTACTAAAACAGACAATGTGAACCTCGTTGATGTTTTTACTGCCATGAAAGCAAGTACCGAAACGGTGCCTGGTACAAAGGCAGATACCAAGGCGATCCGGGCTTATTTCGATAAAGTATATCCCGATATGGATTATGAAAAAGTGTATGCCAGCGACATGAAAAAGATGCTGAGATGGTATGAGATCCTTACTGCCAATGATGTTGAATTGAAATTATCTGAGCATGCCGACCCGGATGCAACTGCAGCAGAAACAACAGCGTCCAAGACGAAACCGGCCATAACAAAATCCTCGGCCCTGGCCAATGCACCTGCCCGGAAGATAAACACCCCCAGGAAGATGGTGTAAGAAATAAATTGCTTTTATAAATCGTGGAACCATCTTTTCCTTCCCGCCATGCCTTCATAAATCCCAAGGGCATTCAATGTACTGACTACCATGACGTATACCGCTGATATAAAAAAGATACCCCGGCATTTCATTCCGGCCGATTTTACAGTAAGTAACTGGGAAAGCCTCGAACCCTTCTTCAAAGAATTACTGGAAAGGAACATTGACAGCAACCCTTTACTGGAACAGTGGCTGAAAGACCAGAGCGAACTCGAAGCTGTGGTGAACGAGGATTTTTGCTGGCGGCAGATCAGGATGACCTGCGACACGGAAAACAAATCACTGGAAGAGGCTTTCAATTATTTCTGTACGGCCGTACAACCCAGGATTCAGCCCTATGCAGATGCGCTCAATAAAAAACTTGTGAATCACCCGCTGTCCGGGGAACTGGATGCGGAAAAATATTTCACCTACCTGCGCAGTTTACGAAAGAACATAGAACTGTTCCGCGAAGAGAACATACCCATACAGGCGGAACTTTCCGTGATGCAGCAACAGTACGGCGTAATATCGGGCAAGATGACGGTAACGGTGCATGGAAATGAATACACGCTTCAGCAGGCGGCTAAATTCCTGGAAAGCCATGACCGCGCGCTGCGGGAAGACGTGTACCGCAAGCTCAATGAAAGGAGGCTGCAGGACATGGACGCCCTGGATACCCTCTTCGACCAGCTCATCGAAAGGCGCGACCGCGAAGCCCATCATGCAGGATTCCCCAATTACCGGGATTATCGTTTTAAAGAACTCGGACGTTTCGATTATACGTCAGCAGACTGCACTGCTTTTCACAATGCGGTGAAACAACAGGTGTTGCCGTTGGTGAATATGATCTTCCAAAAGAAAAAAGAAAGACTTGGACTGGAAACCCTGCGCCCCTGGGATGTGGAAGCCGAACCGGAAGGAACAGCACCCCTGCATCCCTTTAACACCAGTGATGAATTGATCGAGAAGTGCATTGACTGCTTTACCAGGCTGCGCCCCTTTTTCGGTGCCTGCCTTACAAAGATGCGGGAACTAAAGCACCTGGACCTGGAAAGCCGTATGGGGAAGGCCCCCGGGGGATACAATTGCCCATTGGCCGAAAGCGGCGCGCCCTTTATATTCATGAATGCAGCCGGGCAAATGCATGATGTTACCACTATGGTGCACGAAGGCGGGCACGCCGTACATTCTTTTCTTGCCCACCACCTGGAACTGAACGGCTTCAAAGAATACCCTACCGAAATGGCCGAAGTGGCCAGCATGGCCATGGAACTGTTCAGCATGGATGTATGGGATAGTTTTTTTGATGATGCAACCCAACTCAGCAGGGCCAAAGAACACCAGCTGGAAAGGGTGATCACCATTTTCCCCTGGATAGCGATCATCGATAAATTCCAGCACTGGATATATGTACATCCTGCACATACGCATGCAGAACGTACGGCCAGGTGGACCGAAATACTCAATGAGTTCAAAGACGATGTGATCGATTACAGCGGGCTGGAAGCATACCGAAGCAATGCCTGGCAGCGGCAATTGCACCTGTTCGAAGTTCCTTTCTATTATATCGAATATGGTATCGCACAACTGGGAGCCATCGGTATGTGGATGCAGTACAAGAAGAACAAGGAATTGGCATTGGATAATTATTGCAATGCACTGGCGCTGGGTGGTACAAAGACCTTGCCCGAACTGTATAAGACTGCGGGACTGGAATTTGATTTCAGCCCCGAAAAGATCAAAGTGCTGATGGAATTTGTAAAAGCGGAAATGGAACATTGATCTACCGGCAATCACCGCAGATACCCTTCACTACCATTTCTGCATGACTGGGTGTAAACCCATTGGGTAATTTCACTTCAGGTACTGTCACATCCTCCAGGCAGATGGTCTTGCCGCAATTATCACAAATGAAATGCACATGGTTGTCGTGGTGATGACCCTGCTCGCAGTTGTCTCTGCAAAGGGCATATAAGATGGAATTATCAGTAGTGGGAATATGATGGATGATGCCTTTATCCACAAAGGTTTGAAGGGTACGGTATACGGTCACCCTGTCGAATGCGGCATCCGTGTTCTTTTCAATATCTGCATGGGCCAGCGCGCCCGGACTGTTCAGGAACAATTCCAGTATCTTTTTCCGGCCCGCAGTTACACTAAGCTGGTTCTTTTTTAAAATGTCCAGGAGCTCATCCATAATAATATATTAATTGGGGTCAATACTGAATCCGTTCATGAACCTGGGATGATCCAATTTCTCTTTCAACAGGCTTTTGATATCATCCATTAATTTGATCACCTCGTTGTCTTTGAGTCCGTCGTAAATGCCCCGTAACCTGTGCTGTTTATCCACCAGGGCAAAGAACTGGGTATGGATGAACTGATCAGAAATGTTCTGTACAGAATCGGGTTTATTGTTATCGATCAGGTATCCCTGCCTTGCCATCTTATACAAGGCGGTCTTATCACCCGTAACAAAATTCCAGTTACTGTTTACAATTTTTCCCGGAGAATCTGGCGTAACCAGGCGGTAGGAACCGTCATCATTCCTGACCAGGTTTCCCCCAATCATCTTCGTCTCATAGGCCTTGAGCAGGGGAACGGAATCTGTTTCGGGCATACAGGTATGTGAAAGGATCAGGAACCCCGGTTCCTGCTTGTACTGGTCATATACCCTGCGCATATTGGCATTCATTTTCGGACAGATGCCTTTGCAGGTGGTAAAAAAATAATTGGCTACATACACTTTGCCGTCCACCTCTTTGCCCGTCACTGTTTTACCATCCTGGTTGGTAAATGAAAAGTCGGGAACATTGGCATTAATCACTGCCAGGGGCGACCTTGAAAGATCCTCGTCTTTGAACAAAAAATACCAAAATCCAAGGACCAGTGCCACAAAAAAAATACCATAGATCAGGATCCTGTTTCTCATTCCAACCTGTTTTATACAAATTTACTATGGATCAAACTATATTTCTCCGGTTTTAATACTTGCAACCTTATTGCAAATATAGTATCTTTACAAGCTATAAAAGGATGAAATTAAAGTTAAACTGGGACGCTCTGGGTATTGCCACTTCAGTGGCCTGCGCCATTCATTGTGCCCTATTACCCCTCCTGCTCAGTACCCTTCCCCTATTTGGCGTTAATATCATACATAATTCATTTTTTGAATGGGGAATGATTGCAATGGCCTTTATGGTGGGTTCCTTTTCTTTAATTCATGGATTTGTTAAACACCACCGGTCATTACAACCCGTATCAATTTTTTCAATCGGGTTCCTTTTCCTGGTCTTAAAGCAATTCTATGCCCCGCTGGAATATTTTTTCTTATTCATTGCAGTATCCCTGATCATCACGGCTCATTTTTACAATTACCGGCTCTGTCACCGCAGCAAATGTGCTTCGGCCCTTCACAAACACTGAGCCCATGATATAGGCCTGCCTTCAGTTCCTTTTTAATGATTAGGAAAGAAATATTATCTTGGTATCAAATCGCTTCCATGAAAAAGTATCTCCGGGCATGTATTGTTTTTTTTCTATTTGCAGCCCGGCTGTCTGCCCAAACAGCCGATGAACAAGCCATTCGAAATGCCATGGATCTGCAACTTACTGCCTGGAATGCACATGATATTGAAAAGTTCATGGGAACTTACTGGAATAACGACTCCGTAATGTTCATCGGCAAAAGCGGTATCACCTATGGCTGGCAGAATACCCTGAATAATTACAGGAGGAGCTATCCCGATACAGCCTCCATGGGAAAGCTGGATTTTCATATCCTGCATGTGAACCGCTTGTCGGACCAGTACTATTTCGTAGTAGGCAAATGGCATTTAAGCCGCAGCATTGGTGACCTGTCGGGGCATTTTAACCTGCTTTTCCGTAAGATAAAACGCAAATGGGTTATTATTGCAGACCATAGCAGTTAGCAAGAATTACATACCTGCCTGATGACCTTATAGCCATTTACTTATTAGCGGCATATACAATGCGGTTTGGAGTTTAAATGTATAGATTTACTGATATTACACATTAATAATTATTAAATATATTTTGGTCTTTTTTTGCGGTGAAAAAGGGATCAGGGTAGGG
>JANYAL010000318.1 GCA_025361325.1 Bacteroidota bacterium | reverse complement strand
TTTCCGGCATCGATATGAGCGGCAATTCCAAAATTTCTTTGATAACGTAAATCTGCCATTTTATTTAATGTTTGTTTTTAATGTTTGTATTAGTTGCTAAAAACACCTGAGCCGATTCTTTATTGTACTTATTCAACATTGTCACGTTTTGACAATTTATTGTTTATATATTACTTTTAATCTTAAGCTATCTGAACCACAGCTTGAACCCCGAATGAAGCACTTTTCGGTCCCGGGGAGATTTGATATGATGATTCCACTCTCATAATATGCTAAATCAAGAATAGCCCTTGTTGAAAATTACTATACCTTTTAGCGCCGCAAATGTACAAGCATTTTTTGTAATTACAAATCCGTAAAAACAAAAAGACCGTTCTTTGTGAACGGTCTTTCCTATTGCAAGTATTGTACTTAGATCCTAAAATGTGCAAATGCTTTGTTTGCTTCTGCCATACGGTGAGTATCTTCCTTCTTTTTAAAAGCGGCCCCTTCACCTTTGCTTGCAGCAACGATTTCATTCGCCAGTTTATCTGCCATGCTGCGTCCGTTCCTATCGCGGCTATATTTGATCATCCACTTGATGCTTAAAGATATTTTCCTGTCGGCACGAACTTCTGAAGGAATCTGGAATGTTGCACCACCAATACGGCGGCTGCGCACTTCAACACCCGGTGTAATGTTAGCTAATGCCTTTTTCCATACTTCATAACCGTTCTCACCAGTTTGCTTTGCTACTTTATCCAGTGCATCATAGAAGATAATGTATGCACCACTTTTTTTCCCTTCCCACATCAGGTTATTAACAAACCTAGTAACCAGCTTGTCACTGAATTTCGGGTCTGGGGCCAAGGGGATCTTCTTCGGTTGTGTCTTACGCATTGTTTTGTATTTTTCTTGCCGGGATGATTCATTCCCGGCTAAGTTTAAAGATTATTTTTTAGCTTTTTCTTTTTTGGTGCCATATTTACTGCGGCTCTGCTTCCTGTCCTTAACACCTGCAGTATCCAGGCTGCCCCTTACAATATGATAACGTACACCCGGAAGGTCTTTAACCCTGCCGCCACGGATTAACACAATGGAGTGCTCCTGCAAATTATGCCCTTCGCCCGGAATATAGGCTATGACTTCAATTTTGTTGGTTAGACGTACTTTGGCAACTTTACGCAAAGCTGAATTGGGTTTTTTAGGTGTTGTAGTATACACCCTGGTACAAACACCACGACGTTGCGGACAACTATCCAAAGCCCGGGATTTGCTTTTGGCTTTGATGATTTCTCTTCCTTTTCTTACTAATTGCTGTATTGTGGGCATTATAATCCGTTTATTTTTCGGACGGCAAAGGTAGTAATTCTCATTTAAAATCGGAAAATAAATACTTGAAAAAATGAAATTTTATACACATCTTCGAAAAAGAGTCTAATTATAGTGTAATTCGGGCTTTTTTGATTGTTTCCCCCGGGAAAATAGGTTAACATACAACTTTACAACCAAAAAGGGATCCCGACTGCTGTTTTATACTGAAAATTGAAAGAGAACAACTTTCCTTTTGAAAATGTCCTGTATAATGAAACAAACCTTCCCTTTCAGACCTTAAATATCCACCCATGTGTATCCATTACCTACCCATAATGTATGGCATTCAGCTACCGTTTTATTTCATGTACCGTTCGCCATTGTCCACATCAAATTCGTTAATTTTACTTTAAAGAAACGAAAAATACAAGTACGCTAAATTTTATGAGTTTACATCATGTTCTTCTTCCATCATTGGTTTTGCAGGAGCTTTTTCCTTATTCCCTGATAACCAAAGATGCTGGTAATAATAAGACCCAGGTACTCACATCAACTACATTTTCATACCTAGGCAATAACCAAAAGAACGTGATTATCCTGGTAGATGAGCCGGAAGCTATCTACCTTTCTGATGAGGCGCTGGGATTCCTGTTAGGCATCCTGAATGCCTGCAAACTTACTATGGCTGATATTGCCTTAATAAATGTGAGTAAATACACTATCGCCAACTACATGGATTTAGAGCAACAACTAAACGCCCGTGTAGTCTGTTTATTTGGTGTTTCACCTGCTTCACTACTGTTACCCCTTCAATTCCCTCATTATCAGTTACAGCACTTTAACAACCAGGATTACATAGCGGCACCTGACCTTGATGCGATTAAAGGGGATAAGGATGAAAAAACAAAACTCTGGAACAGCCTGAAACTGGTCTTTGCAATCACATGAATGCAAAACTTACATTGCAATGAAAGAGACCCTTATTTTTGCCAGTAACAACCAGAATAAGATCACTGAAATCAGGTCGTTACTGGATAGTGATTTCAATATTCTCACCATGAAGGAATCTGGCATCCATATCGAAATCCCTGAACCCCATGATTCCATTGAAGCAAATGCAAGTGAAAAATCCCGTACCGTACACCAAATGACACAAAAAGATTGTTTCAGTGAAGATACCGGCCTGGAAGTTGAAGCACTGCATGGCAAGCCGGGTGTAATAAGCGCCCGTTATGCCGGCGAGAATCGTTCTGATGAGGATAATATTCGCAAACTACTGAATGAATTATCCCACGCTAAGAAAAGAAATGCCAAGTTCAGAACGGTGATTTCATTGATTAGGGATGGAAAGGAATACCTGTTCGAAGGCATATGCAAAGGTACAATCACTATCAAAAAAAGAGGCTTTCACGGATTCGGATATGATCCTGTATTTATTCCTGAAGGCAGCACCAAGACTTTTGCTGAAATGAATATATCCGAAAAGAACCATTTCAGCCACCGTAAAAAAGCGATTTTCAAACTAGTAGATTTCTTGAACAAAACATGAACGGATGGCAAGAATAAAAATAGAAATACCTGAGTATTTCATTGCAACTTATCATATCCCGGTGAGGATTACCGATATCAATTACGGTAACCATGTTGGCAATGACTCTTTTGTTGCACTTTTGCATGAGGCCAGGGTGCAATGGCTGAACCAATATGGTTATACCGAACTGGAAATGGAGGGTATCGGACTTATCATGAGCGATCTTGTTCTCGAATTCAGGAATGAGGCGTATTATGGTGATGTGATGGAGATAAACATTGCGGCTGGCGAGCTGACCCGGGTAAGTTTTGATCTACTATACCGTGTTCAAACGATCAGAAATAAGGAAAACATTATACTAGCCCATGCAAAGACCGGGATGGTATGCTATGATTATTCTCAAAAGAAAGTGACCGGAATACCTGAAAGAGTCAGAAAATTATTGACAATTTAGGCTTTATTCCAAATTTTCCAACTCTCCTCAGCCTGTAAAACAAGCATCCGGTAACCATTCTCAATGACTGCCCCCATCTCTTCTCCCTTTTGCAGGAATAACGTCTTTTCCGGATTATATACAAGATCAAATAATACATGGCCCGATGTAAGGTGCGAATAAGGTATCGGGGGGCATTCATTAATATTGGGATAGGTACCCAAAGGTGTAGCATTGATAATCAGCAGATGTGATGCCATGATTTTTTCATCCAAATTTTCATACGTGAGATCAATCCCCTTAATGATATTCCGGCCAACTGTCTTATTTGGGATCGCTAAACGATTCATGGCAAACCTAATTGCAGCTGCTGCCCCCCCATTGCCAAGGATAAGGGCGGAAGGCCTTTCTATATATAAAAAAGGCTTAAGTGCCTGTTCGAACCCAATGAAATCTGTATTGTAGCCTATGAGTTCACCCCCGCTGATCCGGATACAGTTACAGGCTTCTAAACCTGAAGGTATTCCTGACCTATCGGTCAAAAATGGGAGTATCTCCTGTTTATAAGGTATAGTTATATTAAACCCCAGCAGATCGGGATGAGTATGTAAAAGGGCAGGTAATTCCTTTAACGAACCCAGTGGAAAAACAGTATAGTTGCAGCCCGTGATCTTTTCATGTAGAAATTTTTCTGAGAAATATTTTTTTGAGAAAGAATGAGATAATGAATGACCGATGATACCAAATTCTTTCATCAGGCTTCTTTTTGATCCAAGTATAAAAAGAAAGTATCGCCTCGCAAACCAATACGCATCGCTTCCAGGGGAATAACCTCAGTTGGTGCAATATTTCCAAGGTTAACATTACAACCGATCAGTTCGAGAAAATAAAGCTGCTGTGCTTTTTGAGGTGCTTCCCAGATAATCTTTTCTTCCGGTATTTGGGTAAGAATCTCTTGAACCAAACCTTCCCTTACTTCACCAGAACCCCTGTAAATACCTACATTACCTGCTTCCCTGGCTTCAGCGATAACATAAGTTGAGCCTGATGCCAGTTCAGCCTTCATTAATTCAATCCACTTATACGGTGGGATGATATGTGCTGCATCCTTGCTGCCTACTTCGCTCAATACAATACCATATTTTGTAAGTTTTTCGATATAACCGCATTTTTCTGCATGGGGTATATTGATGGAACCATCGCTTACCTCCATATACCCAACACCGAATTCCTTACAAATACTTATGTAATCTTCAAACTGGTTGCGAATCAGGAATGCTTCAAAAAGGGTGCCGCCAAAATAGACCGGCATATCATACGATTTATAAACCTCCAGTTTCTCTTTCAGTTGAGACGTTACATAGGAAGTGCCAAAACCAAGTTTTACGATATCGACATGGGGATGGGATACACTCATGAAATTCCTGGCTTCTTCAACACTAAGCCCTTTGTCCATTACCATGGTAATTCCTTGTTGACGTGGTTTGACATGCCTATCCGGTATCTGAGAAAGTTTAAAATTCATATTCATTGATTATGTGTACAAAGATAATCCGCTATAAGCAAAAGTCAATGAAGTAACGTTTTAAGGGATAAATATTTTACTAAGAGCGCTTGTAGTAAGTACCCCCTTGTCAAAATGATTTCTTCTTTTTGAACCCTGCGATCAGGTCAACTACTTGTTGGTTCTGAAGAATGGATGGATTGAGTTCTATGAATTTCTTGATTAGTTTTGGGTTTCTTTCCATGCCCATTTCCAATTGCACCAATGCTTCCTTTGACCTTCCCAAAGCAAAACATATGGCACTTTTATAAAAAAGAAAGATAGGTTTTCCGTCAGTTTGTTCATAGGCAAACCCGGCATATTCCAGAGCCTCATCCAAAAGGCCGGTCCCGTAAAGGCATTTTAGTAATTCCTGCCAGCCATTCAGGTTCTTTGGTCTTACCCTAACAACATTGCCAAAATATGTGATCGCATCATCTGGTTTATCCAGTTCCATCATACACTGTCCCATGGCAAGGTTATATTCCGGCTGAAGCCTGTGGATACGCATCGCAACTTCCAGGTTTTTCACGGCACTAGCCCAATTTCCTTCATTCATGTAAGTACAGGCAATCTTATAATGAAGTTGTGCATCATCCTTGTTCATATGACTTGCTTTCCGATAATTGAACCTGGCCTGTGCAAAGTTTCCCATTTTATCATTGCAGTGGCCTATGGCTTCATATATGACATCCTCCGGCCTGGCTAATTCCAGCACTTTTTCCAGAACCTCCACCGCTTCTTTATACTTGCGTAAACGTATATAGGCATCCCCCATGTTCCGCCAGGCATAATCGAATTTCTCATCAATAGCAACGGCATACTGGTATGCATCTATGGCCTTCTCATATAATTTAAGGCCCTGGTAGGCAGCTCCCAGGTTGAACCAAGCCAGATCATTGAAAGGAAAAAGTTCAATGATTTCCTGGTGTATTCTTATACCTTCTTCATTCCGGCCGGTGAAATCGGTCCAGAAACAGATCTTATACAAAGCCTCCTCGCTATTGGGTTCCTGGTCCAGGATCAGCTTCAAACAGTCGAAGACTTTTTCGAAATTCTCGTAATCATCATATACATCGGCAAGTTCAAAAAGCAGGTCTAACTTTTCTTCCCCTTCAAAATCATCAATGGCAGCTTCCAGAACATCAGCTGCTTTTTGCTGCTGGTCAAGGGCCAAAAAGGCATCCGTTTTTAAAATATAAAGGTTGGTATCCCTGCTGTCAAGCAATTCAGCCTGCTCCAGGATAATTAGGGATTCTTTATATCTGTGCAATGCAATAAGCAGGTCGGCCTTTTTCAACAATAAATTAGAGGAATAAGGGTATTGTCCC
>JANYAL010000304.1 GCA_025361325.1 Bacteroidota bacterium | reverse complement strand
TCATAGTCAGCAACGCAGTGCAAAAAGAAGGACACATTATAAAGCTGTGGAAGCAACATTAAGCGTTGATAAAACAACCGGGGAGACCCATGTACGCCATCGTGCCCATGTAAGCGAAGGAAAATTATACTACAAAGGGAAGTTGGTGGCTGAGAAAGCACCGCTGAAAGCATAATATTTTTTACCGTCTGAATTCTAAGACCGAAATTCGTGAATACGGAGTACGGCTTGGAATTTTTGCATTTATGGAGTCTGTGGCAATCATGAATACATTTAATGAATAACGGGAATTTCCACGAATTTCACGAATAGGTAAATTTGAGATCTGAGCTTACCATTAGAGATGGTGTGTGAACCGATACATGATCTTACCCTATATTCAAACTCGTGTAATTCAATCATATTGGCGTAATCAAAAGATTTTATACCCCATCTAATTAACCTGAAAGCTTATGGATATTGCATTGGACATGATGGGAGGCGACTATGCTCCGTTGGAAGCTGTAAAAGGAGCCGCAGAATACCTGGCCGCTCATACAGGCGATATCCATCTTACCCTCATCGGCGATGAAGCGCAGTTGAGCGCCCTTATTGCAGCACATCCCATACCGGAAAAGAACTACCACATTGTACATGCTGAGCAGGTCATCGGCATGGATGAACATCCTACCCGGGCATTGAAGGAAAAACCGAAGTCATCCATAGCCATTGGTTTCAGGCTGATGACCGAAGGCAAAACAGACGCTTTCATCAGTGCAGGCAATACCGGCGCCATGATGGTGGGTGCCTTGTTCAGTATCAAGTCCATCGAAGGGGTATTGCGTCCTACCATTGGCGGCTACCTGCCTAGGGAAGACGGCACGCTGGGTTTGCTGGTGGACGTAGGTCTGAATGCCGACTGCAAGCCTGAGAACCTGAACCAGTTCGCCATCCTGGGTTCCCTGTTTGCAAAACATATCCTGGATTTTGAGGACCCGAAGGTTGGATTGCTGAACCTGGGAGAAGAAGAAGGGAAAGGAAACCTGCTGGCACAGGCGGCCTATCCCCTCTTAAAAGAGAACAGCAAGATCAATTTCTCCGGAAATATAGAAGGGCGGGATCTCCTGATGACAAAGGCTGATGTAGTGGTCTGCGAAGGCTACACTGGCAACGTTGTACTCAAACTTTGTGAGAGTTTTTATGATATTGCTAAACACCGCAATATCCATGACGAACATTTTGACCGGTTCAACTTTGAACAATATGGCGGGGTACCCGTACTGGGAGTATCCAAACCTGTGATCATCGGACATGGAATCTCGCATGCCATTGCCTTCAAGAACATGATACGCATTGCACACCGTATGCTCGTTACCGATCTGATGGGGAAGATCAAGAGTAGTTTTATTCTGCCGGTATAACCACACCAGAATACCTGCTAAACTTTCCTGCCATACTGATCCGGGTTTATATCCGAAGAAGCATCTCTTGATCTCTTTTAAGATCCTCGAAATGGCTAAGCAATTTTTTCTCTCTTCACCAGAGCATACACTTCAGACTGTACCCTACAAATAAAAAATGTATCTTCTGGAATGCCTCGCTCCTAACCATAAAAGAAAACCTTACACCAGCACAATCAGATTTTTCTCCGGGCCGTATTCCCAGATTCGATTCCGATGGGGGAAGAAAAATAACCGTATATCATGGTGTTTTTCTCTTGACGCCATTGATGCCTGTCTATAGTTTTGTCATGAGATCTCACACACCAATTCCGTAACCTGTAAAAATTAATCAAACATGAAACAAACATTCAAATTCATTGGCAACTCCATTGTACTGACACTACTTACCCTTTATGTGTCAGCGTTCCCTGCATCCGAAAATGCAATTATTAAAAAAGCCGGCGGCTTTCATCTCTCCTTTCCCGCATTTTGCAAATCCCCTGTTGGACTGAACAGATCCCGCGATACTGTTATCATTAAAGGAGATGTTGAATCAGAATCACAGGTCGCTTTGGCCGATTGTCCTTTTACGAAGAAGGATCTATTCATCACGCCCGGCGACAATACGAACTGGGATTATAATACCATCGTTAAGAATACTTACATCTACACCACTGTATACGGGTACTTCATAAAAAATTCAGATGATAACCTGAAGACCCTCGTGATCATTTATGATCCGGCTACCCAAACGAAGGTTAAGATGGTGATAGCAGGTACCAGGATCGATGCCAGCAATGTCCGCTACCAGTTTCTGTCCACTACTGGCATCTTGATGTTCGATGCAACCATACAAAATGATAAAGATGGTTATATCAACAGTATTGGAAAGCCGCTTGATATGACTTCACTTGGGCCCAACCTGGTACGACAGCAGACGAACAAGACAACCACTACGGGCGACTGTTCCAGGACCACCGGTTTCAGGGAATGCATTTCGTGTTCAGTATCGGATTGTATGTCCAGATTATGGTGCCTGATCACCTGTGGCATTGAAGGCCTGCTCTGTATGGCGGGCTGGGCCATTTCCTGCGCAATACTCAATCGCTGATAAAGGATTCCTTAGTAATTTTTAAAATCATGACCATGCGAACATTCTTAATTGTTACGTTCATCGGGGCCTCCCTGAATGTATTCATCGGCGCATTGTTGCTGGGACTGGGAAATTCCCAGGAGCAATATATCCCCTTCTTTAAGATGGGTTTAATTGGGTTGCTTGCCAGCGCGCTTATAAAACTGTATTACGATTACAGTAAAAGACAGAATAAAACGGCTTAGCGAGTACCCTCCATTTAAAACCAAGAGGTCCTGATCTATAATCAGGGCCTGTTGGCATTTGTGACTGCAGATATTAAAATACATAAATATCTGATCTTAAATATGGTTGAAAATATCAATAAGAAAATGGCTTTCGGGAATATCTCTCTGGTTGCGGGGCCAATTAATAAAGATTCTAATTATGTACCAATTCATTGAATATGAATATATTACATTAAGCAATTCTTATTCGAATTTCGCATCTTCCTATATACGTTTTTGCTAAAAAAATGATATATTGCATTACGCTTAAATCCCTCCCCCCATTGAATCGTTTTTCCAGGAATTCATCCTTTTCATTGATGGGTGTTCAGGGATTATGCTATATGCCGGGGAGGAAAAAATCATTGCACATTTTAAACAAACAATTATGAAAAAAGTCTACTTATTACTAATTCCTATTTTAGTCTACGGGACCACATGGGCTCAATGGACCGCGAATACCTCCGTCAATACCGAGGTATCCAGTACTGATATGGGTGATGCCCAGACCGTTACCACTTCAGATGGAAAGACCTGGGTGGCCTATGGCAAGACCGTACCCGCTCCGAATTATTATGAGATGAGGGCACAACTCCTTGACAAGAATGGGGTAAAACTCCTGGGGCCAGAAGGAATGTTGGTCAATAATGTGCAGGAAGCCTCCTTCACTACCCTGTTTGCCATAGCAATCGATGGAAATGATAATCTGATCGTTGCCTTTACAAGTAATTTCAATGGTACCACTTATGTAAATAAGGTGAGCCCTGCAGGTACCCAGGTTTGGAGCCCCAACGGTAGTCCTTTTCCGAGAGCGATTGTTCCCAAACTTTGTGTTCTGCCCAATAATGATGTGATAGTA
>JANYAL010000268.1 GCA_025361325.1 Bacteroidota bacterium | reverse complement strand
CCGGAACCGGACAGGACGGAAGGGTAAGCAAAAAAGATATCCTGATGTACGTAGGGAACAGATCAGGTGGTCATAAAACAATGATCTTTAACGATAGGGTACAACAGGAAAGACCTTCAATTTCAACTGAAACAGACAATGAGATCACATTGGCAGGAAACCAGCAGCTGGCTGTGACCAGTTATACCGGAAATGTTGAGGTTATAGAAATGGACCGTATGCGTAGAATGATTGCGAAACATATGGTCGACAGCAAACGTACCAGTCCGCATGTGACCAGTTTTTCGGAATGTGATGTCACCAACCTGGTTCAGTGGAGAGAAAAGGTGAAAAAGGAATTTGAAAAACGTGAAGGGGAAAAGATCACTTTCACACCCCTTTTCATAGAAGCCATCGTGAAATGCATAAAGAGATACCCCTGGCTCAGCAGTTCTGTTGACGGGGACAAGATCATTATCAAAAAGGATCTGAATATCGGCATGGCCACTGCATTACCGAATGGCAACCTGATTGTACCTGTGATCAGGCATGCCGACCAGTTGAACCTGGTGGGACTCACCAAACAAGTCAACAGCCTGGCCAATGCCGCAAGGATGGGTAAACTTAGGCCCGATGATACCACAGGCGGCACTTTTACACTTACCAATGTAGGCACTTTCGGAAGCATCATGGGAACACCCATCATCAACCAGCCACAGGTTGCCATCATGGCTGTAGGCGCTATCAAGAAAAGACCGATGGTCATAGAAACGCCGCAGGGCGATAGTATCGCCATCCGGCATATGATGTATATTTCATTGAGCTATGACCACCGGGTGATCGATGGTGCACTGGGCTCTACATTCCTGAATGCAGTTTCCAAAGAATTAGAGCATTTTGATACGAACAGGAGTATCTGATACGAAATTCAATTATCTCAACAAGGTAAACAGGTACGGGAGAATGCGGGCTGAAATCAGATCTGCAGGGATGAATCATTTCCCAAAAAACCCCAAGACTTCCTAAGCGCATTCAGGGTAGCATCCTCCAGCTTTGCTGTATCAAAATGCCCTGCTAGATTCTTCTGGCGGAAAGCCTCATACAGCGTGACTGCACAAGCTACAGATATATTCAAAGACCGTATGATGCCAACCTGGGGTATGATAAAATTACCATCTGCCATTGCAATGATCTCATCACTTACACCGCTGTGTTCATTACCGAAGACCAGGGCAACAGGTTCTGTAAGGTTCAATACATGCAAACTGACTGCATCCGAACTCAAATGCGTGGTATAGATCTTTGCATAGCGGCTGCGTAATTCGGCAAAACAGGAAGCCGCATCGGTGAACTGATGCATGGTAAGCCACTTTGCCGCGCTGGAGGAACTCTTGGCTCCCCATTTCTTGTGGGGAGGTATCTTATTGTTCAGGATATATACATCCTGTATGCCCACCGCATCGCAGGTACGCATGACCGCACTGATATTGTGCGGATCAAAAACATTCTCCAGCACAACAGTGAGGTCGGGCTGGCGTTTGTTCAACACCCCATTCAGCCTGTCAAGTCTTTCCGGCGTCATGCTGTAAATTAACACAATAGGCATTATGACATTGCCCCGAATCCTGAAACGTCTCTTATATTTATTTATCTTACAAGCACAATATCAGTATAATTGTGTCCATACAAAACTAAATATATTCCTATACACCCAACTGATCCCCGGCCCTTGCCGGGTAACAGCTGCCCTCTAAATTTTGCATCCCTGTCAACGTGCAGCCTCCATATCCTGACCATGTTTCAGTAACCAGATCCGGGCCAGTGCAGCTTTCCGGTGCAAGGGAAAATCAAAAAAAGCATTCTTCAAAAAATACCTGTCCGTCCGGTTCATAGAAATAAACAGGTCTGCTTTTAATTGATTGTCCAGGAAAGCCGTATCGATAATATGAGCATAACGCATATCATTACTGACCAGACTGTCCTTTACTGCAAAAATAGTTGCCTGCATGATCTCCAATTTTTTTTGTATGGTTAAGGTGTTACTATCCCGGAGCATTGAAAACGGATCGTTTTTATTGTTCAGCAGGGGGTTATTCCAGCCAAACCAGTTCTTTTTCCACAGGTAACAGGTTATCTTCTTTTGCACCCACTTTAAGTTTCCGGTGGTAATATTTTTGGCATATTGCATGCTTAAGATCACGGAGCCTGGCATATACAGGTTTATCAGTAAATGTTTTTGCACCCCTGGTGTTAGATGCAAAAGGTCTGTATGCTCCTGCAACCAGTTCCATTCACCGGGAAAGTAGTTCCGTGCGAAATAACAGACAAAATTCATCTGGTAATTGCAGTCCGATTCCACATCCTGCATATCGTCATACACTTGCATACTTCGCACCATTGTACTCCAGCTGCTGAATTTCGGCCGGTAGCTGGCTAGGTCCTTTTTCAACAGTACGGCGCGCAGTTCCAGTAAGACATGGATGATATCATCATCCTTTTTCTGATGGTATTCCAGCAAATGGCCGAGCAGGTAAGTCGGGTCAAAGTCGGCAATATCCATTTTATAGGTATCAAAGCATTTATTGCATACCCGGCATATCAATACAGCCGACTTTGCTGCTGTTACCCGGTCCAGTTTGTTCAGGTTCATATTCATCTCTGACAACAGGAATAAGAGATGATTGTAAAAATCATGGTATGTGATCCCATATTTTTCATTGGTTGCATCCAATACATGCCGGGGAAGCAGGTCCCGGATATCGAATGGATAGAAAAGTTCCAGTCCATTTTCAGTATCCCGGTATTGCAGATCATGGTTGATGGCATCATTCTGCAACAAGGCTACTATGTTTCGCTTGCCATAGTTTACTGCGATACCATCAATGAATTCATCGCCAAACAATATGGCCAGGCAGACCAGGTTGGCAAGATGACTTTTATTCTGGAGTATACGAAATGCCGGTTGGCGGAAAAGCAGGGTATCATAGGCAAAAGATCCCTTTTCAATATTATTCCGCACTTGTAATAATTCCCTGAATTGTAAAATATGATTCAGTCTTTTGTTCCGGCGGACAGCCCACCGAACCCATAAGCCTGCAAAAAAAGCCATCACCATAGTTTGAACAAATGAGACAAAATGAAGCAATTCCTTTTTCACACTTTGATTGAAAAAAAGGTCAAACTCATCATTGGTACTGATGATGTTAAGCAACCATTCCCGCTCACTGATCTCAGTGTCGGAAAGGCTGTGCAGGACGCTGCCCGAACCTTTTTGACCCTGACTGGTCAATTTCCTGAAGAGGGGCCGGTAATTTTTCATATTGTTTGATCAGTTCCTATAAATAAAATACAATGTAAAGAATAAGGATAATTAAACCTAATTGTTAAATTATCTTATTGTTTAATGCCAGAATTAAATGTCTGACCTGTACCGTTATAAATTAGGGAATTACCCTAAACTGACCATTTGCAGATATTTTATTAAAAGCCGAAATAAATATTTTCATGCTAGCGTTATGAAGCAAACAAATTGAATACCTGCCATGTCATAAACCAGGTTCACTAGTGTTAAAGGGTAGTGAATGGAAGCTCAGCCTCAACTTTTTTAAAATAAAAATATAAGATTTGTTGTCCTGGCCAAGGTTCCAACACAGACATACCAAAAGCCTCATACCACTGAAATCATGAAAAAAGGTTTAATCTTACTGGCTGCTCTTTTTTTACATGTATCAGAAAAAGCGCCCGCACAAAATGTCAATCCACAGGTGCAAGACACAAATACCCAACCGCCCTTTCCTACACTAACAGGAACTGATACCAGCAAGTCCGATCATCTGGCTGATAGAGTGAAGCACAAATTACATTTTATAAAACCCCAAAGGGATCTATCGGATGTTTTCAATAAAATAGTGGGGCATCGGACGGTTTCTGAAAATGAGGCCCGGATAAAAGATACATACAGGCATTTCTCCCTGGTACCGGCTGCCGGGTATACCCTTCAAACAGGATTTGCCGTTTTGGTAAGCGGTAATATGGCTTATTATGCCGATACGGCTGTCAATACTAAACTATCTAACATCAATTCAAGTATCACGTATTCGCAGTATAAACAACTGATCATTCCTTTTCAGGCCAATATATGGTCAAAGGGGAACCGCTATAATTTCATCACCGATCTGCGGTATATCACTTATCCTTCGTCGATATATGGTATTGGAAGGAGGATCGATCCGAATATAGGGTACACCATTAATTTCACAGGTATAAAAATTCACCAGACGGTAATGAAGTCTTTATCGAGGGATATTTATGCAGGCGTAGGTTATTTTTACGACCGCTTATACAATATAAAGGCTATTGACAGCCTCACCCCGACTATCAACCAGCAGATCACGAGGAGGCTTGGAGGCAGTGAAACGGCTTCTGGCTTTGTTTTTCGATTCCTGCATGATTCGAGACTGAACCAGATCAATCCCGCCCAGGGTTCATACCTCAACATTACGTATAGGACCAGCACAAAGGCGCTGGGTAGTGACAGCACCTGGCAATCTGTTCAGGTCGATGCCAGAACCTATATCCCCTTCCCTGAACATTCCGGAAATATACT
>JANYAL010000125.1 GCA_025361325.1 Bacteroidota bacterium | reverse complement strand
GCACCCTGACCCCTACCAGGCCCCTGCCTGACTGCTTTCAATAATCATCCAAATAGTTTAGAAAATCATAATAGATTTAAAAAATATCTTATATTTTAAAACTGTTTTCTTTTAATTTTCCGTTCCACACTTTTCTCCCCTGTAACAGGCGAACCCCGTACATAATACCAACAAACAGGAAGAAAAAGGGCCCTGTGAAACCCAACAATGCAATAAACCTTGTGCTGTAGAATCTTTCCATCGGCCTTCTCAGCCTTTCGGCGATGAGGTACATGCTGGGCACCATGATCAGGGTAAGGAAGAACGCGAAGATCAGCCCGAAAATGATAGTCCAGCTTAAGGGTCCCCAGAATACTACACTGTCGCCCCCGAAAAAAATATGCGGGTTCAGATGCTGGAACAGGCTCACAAAATTGATGTTAAAGCCCACTGCCAGCGGGAGGAGTCCCAGCATGGTGGCCAGTGCCGTTAACATAACAGGTATGATACGGATCTTTCCGGCCTGGATAGCGGCCT
The DNA here is from genome assembly GCA_025361325.1 of Bacteroidota bacterium. Lineage (GTDB taxonomy): Bacteria > Bacteroidota > Bacteroidia > Chitinophagales > Chitinophagaceae > Ferruginibacter. The sequence goes on along the minus strand of JANYAL010000125.1, from coordinate 2,546 downwards.
CCCTGGTCTTGATACCCCTGCTGCGCAGTTCATCGGTGAACTCTATGAGTAAGATGCCGTTCTTGATGACAATACCGGCAAGCCCTACGATACCCACCATGAGCATAATTGTGGCAATCGTCATCCCGGTAAAAGCATAGCCCAGGAGAACGCCTATCACGGAAAAGAATATCTCCGTGAGTACGATGAACGGCTTGCTCATGGAATTGAACTGCAATACGAGTATCAGAAAAATTAGTCCCAGTGCAATTGCCAGTGCCGTTCCCAGGAATGTCTGTGTCTCAGCTTCCTGTTCGCCCTGCCCGGTCTGTTTAATGGTTACATCGGATGGTATCTTTGTCCGGGTTTTGAAATCCCGTATTTTATCTGCCAGTTCTGCATTCACCTTGCCCGACAAGGTGGGGTCCAGCACATTCGACTGCAGTTGTATGGTGCGTTTTACATTCTTACGGGCTATGGCCCCGGAGGTATTGGTATAATCCACAGAGGCCACGGCGCTAACGGGTATTGATTTCACCATCATGGTATTCATATCCATAAAGGTTATACGCATATTCAAAATGTCGGTGATATTATTGCGCTGCAAGTCGGTATAGCGCAATTGTATCTTGTATTCATCCTCGCCGTCTTTCAGTTTACTCACCTCCTTACCAAATACTGCCGTACGGATCTCGCTTCCGATCTGGCCTGTGGTCAAACCTTCCATCATGGCTTTTTCGCGATCTACGTTAATGGTGATCTCGGGACTGTTAAGGTCCACATCCATTTTCAGGTTCTCAATCCCGTAGATCTGGTTGGTATCCAGGTAATGGTTCAGGTTGCTGGCCACACTGGCGATTTCCTCGAATTTATCACCAGCGATCTCTATGTTAACGGGTGGGTCTGTTGGCGGACCTCCGTCTTCCTTGGCCACTTCTATGCTGGCTCCGGGTATGCCCTTCATTTCATTACGTATGGCTTCTATATATGGCAGGGTATGTTTGCCATCCCTTTTCTCATACTCTACAAAGGACACCTGTATCCTGCCCAGGTTAGGGCGAACGCTGCGGTTATTGTCGCGGGGATTGTTGGCACTGTTGGCCACGTTGGCAATGATGCTCTCCACAATACTGCCCGGTTTTCCCGGGTTTTCTTTTTCCAGTACTTTATATACTTTCTTCTCCAGTATGCGTGTAACGCTATCGGTTGTACGAACAGAAGTGCCCACCGGCATCTTCAGGTATACGTATATGAAATTGGGGTCGCCGCTGGGAAAGAAAGTAGATTTATTGCCCCGGGCCATAAGCAATGCCACCGAGACCGGGAACAACAGGAACAGTGACACCAGCAACCAGGCAGGCCTTTTGCCTTTCAATACCCAGCGCAGGAGATCCTCATACTGGTTCATCAGCCAGGGCAATACCCTGTTCTGGAACGTATGAATGATATCCCTGAACACAAAACGGTTCAACACCATCAGTAAGGCACCGAATAACAGGAAGTTGGCCAGTCCATGCCATCCTGCCAGATGCAGCAATACACCACAGATGACGGCAGTCCAGAATATTGGTTTTTTAAAAATGGCTTTTTTAGGATCCTCAAATTCCTTTCCTTCCGGCTTCATAAAGCTTACTGCAAAAACCGGGTTGAAAAAGAAGGCAACGATCAATGAAGCAGTCAGGGTAAGAATCAGCATAGTGGGCAGGTAGATCATGAACTTACCGATGATACCTTTCCAGAATAACAGGGGGAAGAAGGGGGCCAGTGTGGTGGCGGTACCTGCCAGTACGGGTATAAAGATCTCCCCGGCGGCTTCCTTGGCACTGCGGATGATGGGTATCTTCCCGTTGCTGTAAATGCGATGCGTGTTCTCAATGACCACAATGGCATCATCCACGATGATGCCCAGCCCGAACAGCAGGGCAAACAATACAATGAAGTTGAGGGTAACGCTGGTGCCTACCACATAATCGGCAACCGGCAGGAACAGGAAAGCAACAAATACGCTCAGGGGTACACTGAGTGCTACAAAGAAGGCATTGGTGACCCCCATGAAGAACATCAGTACCACCAGTACCAGTATGAAGCCAATGATGATGGTATTCACCAGGTCGTTGAATGAAGTTGCGGTGGCCTTGCTCTGGTCGCCGGTAATGACCACTTTCAGGTCTTTGGGCAAGGTTTCATCTCCTTTCATCCGCGCCACAATATCCTTGATCTTCCCGGCAGCGGAGATGAGGTTCTCGCCGGAGCGCTTGATAATATTGATCGTCACCACGTTTTTGCCGTCCAGGCGGGCATAACTTTCCTTCTCTTTGATTGTGTCTTTTAACTCAGCGATATCTTTCAGGTAAACCGAAGCCCCCCTGGCACTGCTGCGTACAATGATGTTCTGGAGGTTGAGTGCACTGGTGAACTGTCCCTTGATCATGAGGGTTCGTTTCATATTGCCCTGCTCAATCAGTCCGCCGGTGATATCATGGTTCTCGCGGCTCACGGCATTCTCGATGTCCATGAAACTCACTCTGGCCTGCTGCATCTTATAGGGATCCACATTAATCTGGATC
>JANYAL010000116.1 GCA_025361325.1 Bacteroidota bacterium | reverse complement strand
GGCGCCCTGCAAATTATCTGCGGTTCTGCAGGGGATCTGTTGGATCATGTAAACTCCCAGGACGTTATTACTTTTACAGGTAGTGCATCAACAGGGCTAATGCTCAGGTCAAACAAAAGAATACTAATCGAAAATGTCCCCTTTAACATGGAATCTGATTCACTCAATTGTATCGTACTGGGGAAGGAGGTGGCTCCGGAAGAGCCTGAATGGGATATTTTTATCAAAGAAATAAGAAAAGAAATGACACTGAAGGCTGGGCAGCGCTGTACGGGTGTAAGGAGGATATTTGTTCCGGAAGATAAAATGGAAGCGGTTTGTAAGGCGTTAAAGATGTCCCTGTCCCAAACAGTTATTGGAAATCCCCTGAATGATAAGGTGAGAATGGGTAGCCTTGCTGGCCTTGAACAAAGAAAAGAGGTAAGGACCCAGGTAAAGAAATTATTGGCATCTTCACAGATCATATATGGAAGCCTAGACAGTGTTGAAGTACTGGATGCGGATGACATAAAGGGTGCTTTTCTTTCACCGATTTTATTGATGAATGAAAAACCTTTTGAATCCAAAGAAGCACATGAAATTGAGGCTTTCGGGCCGGTCAGCACAATCATGCCGTATAAGGGTACTGATGAAGCTATAGCTTTAAGTAAACTTGGCAAAGGCAGCCTGGTAACTACAATCGTTACTTCAGACCATAGGGAAGCCCGGAAATACGTAATGGGTGCAGCTTCTCATCATGGCAGGATACTGGTACTGAATAATGAATGCGCCAAAGAGAGTACCGGTCACGGCTCTCCCCTGCCCTTATTAGTGCATGGAGGCCCCGGCAGGGCAGGCGGGGGTGAGGAAATGGGAGGCATACGGGGCGTTAAACATTACCTGCAGCGTACTGCTTTACAGGGATCGCCCACAACCATTACAGCCATAACTAATATATTTCAGCAATATGCCAAAGGAAAGGATCCCGGCAAGCACCCTTTCAAAAAATATTTTGAAGAACTACAGATTGGAGACCAGATTGTTACAGATAAACGATTGATCACCGTTGAGGACATTGACAAATTTGCTGACCTGAGCGGGGATCATTTTTATGCTCATATTGGATCAACAGATTTTTCGGGAACCATGTTTGAACGGCAAGTTGCGCACGGGTATTTTATCATGAGTATTGGCGCCGGCCTTTTTGTAGACAATTATGAAAAGAATCCCGTACTGTTGAATTATGGTATAGATGAACTGAGGTTTACCAAACCAGTTTATCCAGGGGCAGAGATACATATTCGTTTTACATGCAAGGAAAAATTACCGAATGACAAAAGAATAGTTGAGCGACCACAGGATTTTAAAAAAGGGGACGACATCGATAAAGGTATTGTGAAGTGGCTGGTCGAAATGATCGATGAGACCAATGAGATAACCGGTGTGGCCACAATATTAACAATGGTTGCAATAAAAGAACAGGCAAAGCCAACCCAATAACAAAAGATTACACTATATGAGTACTGAAGCTTATGTGAAATCCCATAACGAACACGGGATAAACACCATTGAATTTTATCATCCCCAAAGCAACTCTTTACCTGTACGGATACTTGAAGAACTGGCAAAAGAGATCCATTTTACCGGAACACATGAAGATACCAAAGTCATTATCTTAAAGAGTGCTGGGCACAGGACATTTTGTTCCGGGGCCAGTTTTGATGAGTTGCTGGCCATTAAGACACCCGCAGAGGGTGCACATTTTTTCAATGGATTTGCCCATGTGATCAACGCCATGCGCAAATGTCCAAAGTTCATCATTGGTAGGATACAGGGAAAAAGTGTAGGAGGTGGTGTGGGCATTGCAGCGGCGGTGGATTATGCCATTGCGAATCATACAGCAGAAGTGAAATTAAGTGAACTGGCAGTGGGTATTGGGCCTTTTGTGGTAGGTCCTGCAGTGGAAAGAAAGATTGGAACAGCCGCTTTTAGCGCACTTGCCATTGATGCCAACATGTGGCAAACAGCTGACTGGGCAAGAAAAAAGGGGCTTTTTGCAGAAGTACATGAGAATATTGAAAATATGGACGAAGCTATATACCGACTAGCAAACACTTTAGCTCACTCCAGTCCGGAGGCTATGGCTATGATGAAAAGGATATTCTGGGAAGGGACGGAAAACTGGGACGAATTACTGAAGGAGCGGGCTGCAATAAGTGGAAGTCTGGTTTTAAGTAATTTCACAAAAACTGCTATTGAGAAATTTAAAGAAAAATAAAGGGCTATAAATTATCATATTCGTACAAAGGATCGATGTGAGAACCAGCATTCATCTCACATACCGGTTTAATAATGCCATCGTTGAGCCCATAAACCCACCCATGCAGATGAGGTCTTTTCTCCTCTTTCCAAGCTTTTTGGATGATGGAGGTCTTGGCAAGATTGAAGATCTGTTCCTGTACATTCAATTCCGTCAATCGGTTGACCCTTTCTTCTTCGCTCGGAAGATCATCCACCTCTTCACGATGCAAGCGATAAATATCCTTGATGTTCTTCAGCCAATGGTTGATGATTCCGAAATGGTGCTGCGTCATGGCCGCACGTATGCCTCCGCAACCATAATGTCCGCAAACGATGACATGCTTCACTTTCAGTACTTCGACAGCATATTGCAATACACTCAGTAAATTGATATCAGTGTTCACCACCAAGTTGGCAATATTTCTATGGACAAAGATCTCACCGGGTTGTGTACCGGTTATCTTGTCAGCAGGTACGCGGCTGTCACTGCAGCCAATCCATAAAAAATCAGGTGTCTGCAAATCGGATAAACGAGTAAAAAATTCAGGATCTGTCCTTACTTGTTCATTGGCCCAGGCCTTGTTTTCTGTCAACAGTTTTTCGTATGCCTTCATAATCTTTCCAGGTTGAGGATATAATATTTAGATATTCAGACCACCGCAGGCACTGATGGTCTGCCCCGTAATATAGCTGCTCAGATCACTGGCAAGGAACAAAGCAACATTTGCAATATCTTCAGCAGTTGCAAACTTGCCTAAAGGAATCCCTGCTTTGTATTTTTCAGCACTTTCCCCCGCTTTCAAGTAACTAGTCATGTCTGTTTCCACAAAACCCGGAGCAATGGCATTGGATCGGATATTACGGTTGCCTAGTTCCTTTGCAATACTTTTTGTGAATCCTATGATCCCTGCCTTGCTTGCCGCATAACTGCTTTGGCCCGCATTACCAGTTTCACCAATGATACTGCTCATATTAATTATGCTACCGCTTCTTGCTTTTATCATCGGACGAATGACCTGCTTTGTCATATTGAACACGCTTTTCAGGTTCACCTGCATGACCTCATCCCATTGTTCAGCTGTCATCCGAAGCAACAAATTATCCTTTGAGATTCCTGCGTTGTTCACCAGAACATCAATGGTGCCAAATGTTTTCAGTATTTCATTGACCAAAGTTTCGCAGGCCGTATAATCACCGGCATTCGATTGGTAGGCCATGGCTTTAATGCCTATACTCCGCAGATGCTCTTGCAATGCAAGAGCTTTTTCCGTACTTTTGTCGCTGACATACGTGAATGCCACGTTGGCACCGTGTTCCGAAAATTTCAAGGCAATACCCTCACCTATTCCGCGGGTCGCACCGGTAATAACTGTAGTTCTTCCTTCTAATAATTTCATTGGTATTGTTTGTGAATTACAAAAATATAAAACACATGTATAAATCGGTTCAACCTACTTATTTATTATGTAGAAAAAGGATCTCTTCCACCACCGTCCTGTCATTGCTTAACCTAGGTACTTTATGCTGGCCACCAAGTTTACCCTTACTTTTCAGCCATGCGGTAAATGTTCCCCTTTGCAAGACATGTACTTTCGGTAACCGGAGCGCTATGTCCTTATAACGCTTTGCTTCATAATCACTGTTTATATCTTTTAGTGCATTGTCCAGCTCATACGTGAAGGCCGTAATATTATCCGGTTCCTTATCAAATTCCACGAGCCACTCATGTGTAGCGTTCTCTCCCTCGCTGAAGTATACTGGGGCAGCGGTATAATCGTTCACAACCGCATTGGTCTTTTCAGCAGCCAATGCAACAGCATGGTCGCTGTTATCAACTATGACCTCTTCTCCGAAAGCATTCATATAATGTTTTAGCCGGCCGCTGACTTTAATTTTATAGGGATTTAACGAAGTGAACTGAATGGTATCGCCGATCAGGTAACGCCACAAGCCCCCTGTCGTACTGATCACAAGGGCGTAATTTGTATCGGTCTCCACATCCTGCAGTCCAATAGTCAAAGGATCCTTTTTACCATATTCCTCAACAGCCATGAATTCATAAAAGATACCGTGTTCCGTGAATAATAATAAACCATCATCACCCGGACTTTGCTGACCGGCAATGAAACCTTCACTGGCGTTATATATCTCAAGGTAGTTTATCTTTCCCCCGATCAACTTGTCGAACTGATCTTTATAGGGTGTGAAGGAGACACCTCCATTAATATACAGTTCCAGGTTGGGCCACACTTCCAGGATGGTAACCTTACCCTTGATCTCCAGGATTCGTTTTAGCAGGAGGAGCGTCCAGGTGGGAACACCAGCAAGGGAGGTCACATTTTCATTTGCTGTGATCTGTGCAAGCTTTTCGATCTTCTCTTCCCATTCATCCAGCAATGCCACACTCAACTCTGGCGTGCGAAGCCACTGTCCCCAAAACGGAGAATTTTGCATCAGCACCGCACTCAGGTCGCCATACTGGATATCCTCATTTACTTTACTGATCTGGTGAGATCCGCCAACCACCAAGCCCTTGCCTGTAAGCAGATCGCTGGAAGGAAAATTCTTATAATAATTACTGAGTATATCCTTACTGGCCTTAAAATGATTCTCTTGTAAACTCTCCTCACTGATGGGAATGAATTTGCTTTTGTCGGAAGTAGTTCCGGAAGATTTTGCAAACCAACGTATGGGAGTGTTCCATAAAATATTCTCTTCCCCACTCATCATACGCAGGATATAGGGTTTCATGTCATCATATTCATGAATTGGGATACTTTTCTTGAACTCCTTAACAGTAAATAATCTGGAAAAATTATACTTTTTTCCGAATTCTGTGTATTGGGCGGCAGTTACTAGGTCTTGTAACACTTCCCGCTGTGTAGCGACCGGGTGGTTGCTCCATTTCTCAATGCGCCAAAGGCGCATCCTTGCTAATTTTGATATGGCGGGAGAAAGCAGCTTCATTTCCCGGACAAGATAAATAATTATTCGCGGGCAGCAGCTTCTACATGTAAGTAATCTTTTCTTTTCAGTTCAAAATTCCTACCCAGGTATAAGCGACGCACCTGTTCATCATTTGCCAGCTCTTCAGCAGTACCGTGGGTGAATATTTTCCCGTCTATTAGCAGGTATGCCCTGTCGCAAATGGAAAGCGTTTCATTGACATTATGATCGGTTATCAGAATACCTATATTCCGGAACTTGAGCTTGGCCACAATAGCCTGTATATCCTCTACAGCAATGGGGTCCACCCCAGCGAAAGGCTCATCTAATAAAATGAACTTTGGATCAACTGCAAGGGCGCGGGCAATCTCAGTTCTTCTGCGTTCACCACCACTTAAGGTGTCGCCATTGTTCTTTCTTACCCGCTGCAGGTTGAATTCGTCCAACAGTAATTCAAGACGTTCTTTTTGCTGAAACTTATCCAGTTTGGTCATTTCAAGCACTGCAGAGATATTATCCTCCACATTTAATTTTCTGAAAATACTGGCTTCCTGAGGCAGATATCCGATGCCCATCTTTGCCCTTTTATACATGGGCATCCGGGTGATGTTAACGTCATTTAAAAAGACCTCACCCTCATCGGGTTTTATCAACCCCACTACCTGATAAAAGGAAGTGGTCTTACCCGCACCATTAGGTCCCAGCAAACCTACAATTTCTCCTTGCTTTACATTAAAGGAGACCTTATTGACAACGGTTCTGTTACCGTACACTTTAACAAGATCCCTAGTTTGAATGGTCAAGCTCAAAATTATTTCTTTAGGGCAAAAATAGGGTAATCCGGTAAGCCGTTGTGCTAATTGCCTGTCAATTACCCCTAATTAACACTTTTCATTCTTATCAACCGTATAGCACGAATGCATAATTATAGAGGGAGCATTGATTATATATTCAATTATTGAAATGTTGTTTTAAGAACATCTTATTATTACAAGTATACTAGGAAACCATTTCCTATATTGAAACCGAAATGGTATTTATTATTCAACTGCAGTTTGCGCTTTATTGCTTCTTATCTATTTTTGCAGATATTTAAAGCAATGAAAGTTACAGACCATATCAACAACGCCAAAACCACACTTATATCTTTCGAAATACTTCCTCCCCTGAAGGGAAAGGGCATTCAATCTCTATACCAGCATCTTGATCCCCTGATGGAATACAAGCCTGCTTATATCAATGTTACCTATCACCGCAGCGAACATGTATTTAAAAAGAATGCCGACGGCAGCTTCCAAAAGGTCATTGTACGAAAAAGGCCTGGAACCGAAAGCATCTGTGCTGCCATTATGAATCATTACATCGTTGATACCGTACCACATCTGATCTGCGGAGGTTTTAGTGTAAGCGAAACAGAAGACGCCCTCATCAATCTCCACTACCTAGGCATTGACAACGTGTTGATTTTACGGGGTGATGCCGCGAAAAATGAAACGGCTTTTTTCCCCGAAACCGGCGGACATAAATACGCAAGCGACCTCCTAAAACAGGTGGTTGACCTCAACTCTGGAATATATCTGGAAGAGGACCTCAAAAACACAAGTCGTACGAAATTCTGCATCGGTGTGGCCGGCTACCCCGAAAAGCATTTTGAGGCACCAAACATGGAAAGCGACCTTCATTATCTAAAGCAAAAGGTTGACCTGGGGGCAGATTATATTGTCACCCAGATGTTCTTCGATAATGAAAAATACTATGCATTTGTAAAATCCTGCAGGGATATGGGTATAAACATTCCAATCATACCCGGACTAAAACCGATATACAGCACTAACCAACTGACCTTGCTGCCCAAGGTCTTTCATATCGATCTTCCGCAGACCCTCACCCGCGAGATCATCAAATGCAAAACAGAGGAAGCAGTTGAACAGGTAGGCACAGAATGGCTCTTGTACCAGTCAAAGGAACTGATAAAATTCGGGGTACCCATACTTCATTATTATACATTGGGAAGGCCCAAGATTATTGGAAATGTGGTAAAGGACATTGTATAAAAGGTAATGGCAAGGCCACTTTATTGTAAATCATTTATTTCAGCAATGACTGGAATACGAGCTCATTTATCTTTACAGGATATTTCTTTTTAAGTTCATCGATCCATTTCTCCTCCAGAATATTCTGGTAGTCATTGATCACCAACCCCCTTGCCTCTTCAAAATTCCGCTGAAGGCCTTCTTCGTAAATCTTCTCGATCTTAATAAAACTCGCCGTACCATCAGCTGGATTTACCACCGGGTCTGTTATCAGGCCGGGAACTGCCTTTACCCCGGCAGAAAGTGGTAATTGTGAAATCTCATACCTGCCCGAGTCTGCCTGGAGGGTATTATTTGCTTCTTCAACGATCTTTTTCCATGGCTTGCCATTTTTGAGTAGGCGGATGGTCTCATTGGCCTTGTTCATGGATGCGGCATTGAACAGGATCACACTGGCACTCGCTGCCCACAAGTAATTCTTCTTATGCTCATTATACTGTTTCATAAGGCCCGCACTGTCAGTTGATGCATTGCCCCATATTTTCTTTTCCATGATTTCGAACAACATATTCCCCTCCTTGAATTCTTCCATCTGATATCGAAAATCAGTACTATATTCTTCCAGGTGTTTCTTATAGTATTCCAGTACAGACGTGGAAATGAATTTGTCAAACAGCGCGGCATTCTTTTCACCATGATATAATTCCGTGTTATTTGTATAGGAACGTACAAAATTCAGCCAGTCAATTCCCTTTGCTGTTCCTTTTTCAAAAATTAAGACAATCTTATCGTTGATGGGGAAATTCCTGATGGTATTATCAGGATCAAGATGAGCCACACTGTCAGCATAACGGTAAAGATCAGCATCAGTGAGCTTCGTATTCTTCTTATACATGACCTTTGACATGATCTCCTTCACGAACCGTTCCTTGGCACCGTTTATCCTGGGATCATGCAGCACTTTTTGTTTCAACTCATAGAGATAATTTGCGTCTTTTTCGGTGGGGATCGGGGTTCGTTTCAGTCTTTTAACGATATGTATTCCATAGGGAGAAACAAAGGGTTTGCTTATCTCCCCATCCCCGGAGAGTTTAAAAACTTCCTTTTCAAAAAGATAATCAAACTTACCGGTACCGAATTCAGGCATTTCACCCCCGCTCATATAGGTCAATTTATCATTGCTTACCTGTTTCGCCACATCAGAAAAATCCTGTCCCTGTTGTAAAAGGGTATACACAGAATCGGCTTTTGATTGCAGTGCAATAAGATAAGTTGCATGGTCTCCGGGAGGAAAGGCGAACAGGATCTGGGCAATGCGCCATTTGCCGGCACTCTTTCTTTCTTCAATGACCTTTAATACGTGCAACCCCTTGCTGGAGCGGAAGGGACTACAGGTTTCCCCGATCTTCAATCCATATAACAGGTTCTCGTATTCATACGGCAAACTGAAAACGGTAATGAAACCTAAATCGCTTTGCTTTACTGGCACATATTTTTTAGTGATGCTTGCAGCCATTTCCTCATAATCAACGTTACCCGATCTGAGTTTCTCCTGTACCTCCTTTATTGCCTTCCAGGCATTAAGGGTATCGGCAAGGCTCATCCCGGCATTGATCTCAATATAAAAATGCACAACATGAATGTCTTTCTGGCTTCGTTCAAACGCTTCATCCACCAGCTGGCCCAGCGCCTTCTCATTGTTCATATAGGATTCGTCGACCTGGCTTCTGAAATTCTGCAGGTCATACTGTAATTGCTGCATTGTATCAAGACGCTGATCCATAGCAGCCCTGACCTTTAATTTGAACCTGGTGTACAGGTCCAGGTATTCCCGGAGTGATTTTTCCTTGTTGGCAACGGCAACCTTATTCTTGTTGTATGCCCTCAAAAACTCAGCCTTATCAACAGGGATATTGCCATATGTGAACAGGGTCTGTGCAAATAAGGACGGCACAAAACAAAGCGATATGAGTAAAAAGCAAATTCTTTTCATCTGATGTCGGTGTTTTATTGCTGGGTATTGGTTTTCCATTTTACTTCAAGCAGGTCATTCAACTGTTGCCAGGTAAGCTTTTTACCAATGATGTGTTTTTCTTTGTCGAGCAGGTATAATGTAGGTGTTATGGTAACATCATACAACTGACGGAAACTGGGCTTTTGAGCTGCGAGTTCTGCTTTTTCCATTTCCCGGGTCTGGTATACATGTACCCACCCACCAAGATCATGCTCCTTGATATAATTGACCCAATCCTTTTTAACATCCTCCTTTTCATCCTGTGTGAGCACTGCATAGATTTTAAGGTTGTGTTTTTTCCAGCTTGCCCGGTACATGGAATCGATTCTCGGGATCTCTTCTTTACAATGCCCGCAATGGGGGTCCCAGAAACAGATAAGGGTATATTCAGCCGAAACATCATATAAGGACGATGGGGCATTGGAGGAATCTACCATCTCCAGATTGCCCCCCTTTTCACCGATCAGGTTGGCCATCAGCATATAAGCCCTGCGACTGATGGTCTCCATCTGTTTTTCATTGAGCCAGTTGCTGACACCTTTGCTGTGATATTTTTCAAATAGGTGCACAAAGATCGCGTCCTGCCCCATATACTTCGGGTTCAGGTATTCATCGGTGAGCCAGTTCAGGAGAAACTTGAACATTTCAGGAGCAGATCTGGCCAGCAGAAGCTTGTAATCAGCATCCCTGATGATGGAATCGGCTGTTTGTGGCAAAACCTCGTGGTAATAGGTCTCCAGTTTTTTCATGAAAAATGGGGTACGTATCACACGATCATCCATGAACGTGATCCCATCCCAATAATGATTCTTGTAATAATAATAATTATTCACCGAGTCCTGGTGGGTGACAGCCACTTTTTTGGGTAAGGGCGGATCCTTCATGGCCTTCAGCAGGACTGCCAGCATGGAAGTGGGTTGCGTCCTGATGAAATTATCCCTGTAATCGTTAAGTTGCTTGTTTACTGCATCGTAGTTCTTTTCATGCAGCAGGGAATCTGCTTTGGTCCTGGAATTCATGAACGCCAATTTCTCATCCTGCAGAATTTGTCCCTTTGCCAGAACGAATTTCTGGTACTGCAGGTAAGGTATGTTCTCTTTGGAACCGGTAACGATGGTCTTGTTCACCAGGTCGGAGGTGTCGGAGGTAATGGAAAGGGTCTGCTCCTTATCCAGCAGGAATTCTGTACGCAATTGTTTTCCGGGGAAAACGATAACATAGATACCGGGATATAATTTACCGGGGCCCTTAAACACCGCCAGACCATTCTCATTGAAAGCAGCTGAATCGGCTATATTAAGGTTGTTTCCCATATAATAGGTCAGGTAAACAATACCCGACCTGAAACCATTGCACTGAAGGGTAACTTTAAATCCCTGGCTGAACGTAGCTAAGTAGAAAACAGTCAGCACTAGTAATATTGACAGCTTTTTCATAGTAATTAAAGTTTGCAAATGTATTCAAAATCATTGGTAATTCAGCATTTTGCGCCAAATCATGTAATTCGTAATTACAATTCATTAACAAAAGATATATGATGATTTATAAGGTACTTTTGCAATTGTGGAAAAAAAAAATAAAAGGATCGTTATTGAAAGTCTGGCCATCACCGCTTATGCAGCAGAGGGCAGGGCTATCGGAAAACTGGACGGGAAAGTGATTTTTGTTACAGGTGCAGTGCCCGGCGATGTTGTTGATGTGCAGCTCACGAAGAATAAGAAGGAATGGGCCGAAGGCAGGGTGGTGAGGATCAACCGGTTCTCAACAGCAAGAACAACACCCTTTTGCCTTCATTTCGGCATTTGCGGCGGTTGCAAATGGCAAATGCTGCCCTACGACAAACAACTGGAATATAAACAGCAGGAAGCGCTTCAGAACCTTCAACGCATCGGAAAGATACAACTGCCCGGGATCATGCCGATCATCGGATCCGCAGATACAATTCATTACCGCAATAAACTGGAATTTACGTTCAGCAATAAGCGATACCGGATCTCCCCAAACCCCTCCGAAGAAGGGGCTTATGAACAACTGGCAAATTCTGAAGCTTCTACCGAAAAGACAGCGATCAAAACAACCCCGGAGGAGACGGGGGCGCTGGGATTCCATGTACCCCGTATCTTCGATAAAGTACTCGATATCCGGGAATGTTTCCTGATGGACGGTGTGAACAACCGGATCCGGGATACTGTACGTTCCTTTGCAGAGGAAAATAATTATACTTTCTATAATATCCGGGAACATAGCGGCTGGCTGCGCAATATCATTATACGCTATTGCACTACCGGTGAACTCATGGTGAATATCTGCCTGAATTATGAGGCAGAAAGCGAACGCAAAAAACTCTTCGATCACCTGTTGCAGGAAGTGCCTGGCATCACCACGCTGCTCTGTACAATTAACCCGAAATGGAACGACACCATCTACGACCTGGAACCAATAGTGTATCATGGCAAGGGCTTTGTACTGGAAAAACTGGGTGACCTCACATTCAAGATATCGCCTAAGTCCTTCTTTCAGACCAATACCCGGCAGGCGGAGAAATTATATAGCGTGGCCAGGGATTTTGCCGGACTAACCGGTACGGAAACAGTCTATGACCTCTATTGCGGAACAGGCAGCATAGGCATTTTTGTTAGTAAGTATGCCGGGAAAGTGATCGGTGTGGAAGCGATCGAAGATGCGGTGAAAGATGCCAGGGAGAATGCCACCCTAAACAATATTCAGCACGCCGAATTCTTTACCGGTGATGTGATCAAAGTTTGCACGGATGCTTTCTTTGAACAGCATGGTCGGCCCGATGTGATCTTCACTGACCCGCCTCGTGCAGGGATGCACGATAAGCTGATTGACAAACTTTTAGAGATAGCTGCTCAAAAGATCGTATATGTGAGCTGCAATACCGCCACCCAGGCTCGGGATATCAGCCTCCTGGCCTCAAAATACAGGGTGGAAAGAATTCAGCCGGTGGATATGTTCCCGCATACGCACCATATAGAATGCGTAGTGTTGCTGACTCTGAAATGAATATTTATAAATTAACTTTGCCCTATGTCTTATAACAATTATGGTAACAGGTTCATGCGAACCACCCCGATCGTGCTGAACCTGATCATCATCAACGGACTGGTCTTCATCACCCAACTGGTAATGGATAGTACTTATCAGCTTACTAATTTCCTGGCCTTATATCCCTATGACAGCGGGCAGTTCAGACCATACCAGTTGGTCACGCATATGTTCGCGCATGCCAATTTCCTACACATCCTTTTCAACATGTACGGTCTGTGGATGTTCGGCTCCGTATTGGAGCGAACCTGGGGACCTAAACGATTCCTGATCTTTTATATCGTCTGTGGCCTTGCTGCAGGAATAGCCCAGGCTTTACTGGTACATGATTCTGCGGCTATCGGGGCATCAGGAGCCATCATGGGATTGCTGGGTGCATTTGGGTATTTATTTCCCAATACCCAGTTCTTCATCATTCCCTTTCCTTTTCCCATTAAAGCGAAATACCTGGTAGCAATTATTGCAGCTATTGACCTGTTCAGTGGATTTCACCCGGGAGGTGCCGATAATATTGCTCACTTTGCCCACCTGGGCGGATTGGTGATGGGACTGCTACTTGTGATCATCTGGAACAGGACCAATAAAAAAACTTTCTTTTGAATCTAACATTTTCTTAATCCGGGGGTTCGTAATTTTATATCCTTAAAACAGCAGTGAACCATGGGAGAGTCTGACAGGTATGTCGAATTCAGGGGCAGATACCAACCCGGTCGTATCCAGTTTAACATTAACAGCCCGGTGGTCATGCTGGTCATCTTCAATTTCTCCATATTCCTTTTTGTAAAATTTCTATCCTTCGGACAGATCACAGGCGACACCTCGCTCGTACCCTTTTTTTATGAAAAGCTGAACGCATTTGTAGTACATACTTCTTTCCAACAATTGCTTTACCATCCCTGGAGCATCATCACCTATGCTTTTTTCCATTTCAGCTTCATGAACCTTTTGAGCAATATGCTCTGGCTCTGGTGTTTCGGTAGCATATTGCAAACCCTTGCCGGCAACCGGCATGCCATACCCGTATATCTGTATGGTGCCGCAGCAGGTGCCTTTGCCTTTATAGCCGTACTTGCGATAAAGGGTCTTCCGGGTGCTGCCTCGCTTTTCTATCTGTATGGCGCCAATGCTGCCGTGATGTCCGTTGCTATGGCCGCCACACTGGTTTCTCCCGGTTTCCGGGTCCTGAGGCAACTGGGGGGTGGCATACCCATCTGGGTACTCACTGTTCTGTATTTCCTGGTTGACCTGGCAGGAATGGGTACGGTAGACGGACCACTGTCTGTTGCCGCAATGCCTTTCTTTGCTGCCCATCTGGCCGGTGCGCTGGCTGGTGCATTGTATCTTTTCAGCCTGAACCGGGGGTACGACTGGGGTGCCTGGATGAACAGGATCTATCACTGGGTCATGGAACTGTTCAGTCCCGGTAAGCGCTCAGCGCCCAGCACCAGATCCGTAAAGGAAAAGGTCTTTTACAAGACCGGTAACAGGGCCCCCTATCATAAAACCGCCAACCTCACACAGCAACGGGTAGACGAGATCCTCGACAAGATCAACCAGAAGGGATACAAGCAGCTTTCCGAAGAGGAGAAGAACATCCTCAAAAGAGCCAGCGAAGAGGGGCTCTGAAGAAGCCCGCTTGACAACGATCCCGGTCAAACTTCAACAGGTTATTTCAATTCGTATCTTTAGGTATGCCTAAAAGTTTCATACGCCGGTTCACCAAAAAGATCGTCCTGATCACAAATATTGTGACGGCCATCCTTTTTTTAGCCGGATGCTATGGTTATTATTTCAACCCGGCCCGTTTCTGGCCGGTTGGTTTTCTCACCCTGTCGGCATTCTATATCCTGCTGGTGCTCCTGTTGTTCCTTTTGTTCTGGATCTTCGTGAAACCGCTTTGGTCGCTCATATCCTTTGTTGCCTTGCTGCTGGCCTATGGCCCGCTGACCCAGATACTGCCGCTACGCATCTCCTCCTTATTTACAAAACAACGGAACGGAACATCCCTGCGCGTTATGAGCTGGAATGTAGCCCAATTCGACATGCTGAACAATAAAAAACATCCGGAGGTGAAGGACCAGATGATTGACCTCGTCAACGACTACCAACCCGATATTGCCTGTTTCCAGGAAATGGTCTGCGAAGACAGTACCGTCATTAAGCATGGCCATATCAATGAATTCCTGCAACGGATGCATTTCCCGGAATATTTCTACGCTTATAACCGGAAGGATGATTTCTGGGATTATGCCCATTTTGGCATCATGATCCTATCCAGGTACCCCATGATCAATAAGCAGACCGTCATGTATCCTCCCTTTAATTATAATTCCATCTTTCAATATGCCGACATCGTAAAGGACGCCGATACCTTCCGCATCTTCAATATTCACCTGCAGTCGCTGCGGTTTAGCAAGGAGAACCTGAAATATATCGACAAGCCCTCTATGGAAGACGAGGAAGACATCAATGAATCCAGAAGTATCATCGGAAAGTTCAGGAATGGTTTCCTGAAAAGAAAGGTCCAGGCCGACCGGATACGACAGGAAATGGACAAGAGCCCGTATCCCATCATCGTATGCGGCGACTTCAATGATGTGCCCAACAGTTATGCCTACCACACCATTGGCAAAGGGATGAAGAACGCCTTCGCGGAAAAGGGAAGCGGGCTGGGTCGTACCTTCAGCGGCATTGCGCCCACCCTGCGCATCGACAATATCTTTGTGAATAAAAATTTTGATGTGCAGCAGTACGACCGGGTAAAGAAAAAGCTGAGCGACCATTTTCCCATCATTACCGACCTGCAATTGAGTAAAAACTGATATATTTACGGCCTGCCATGAAGATACACCCGTCCTATCAAGTTTTCTGTTGCCCTTGCGGCATAGCTTAATATCTTTGTACCATTATTTACTGTTCTCATTTATTTCTTTAAGCAGTTGGCATACCCGGAGTTGCCGGGTAGAGGAGGCCAATGACCGAAAATAATAACCAACTCCATTCTATACCATGCCTTTAAAAATTTATAATACGCTTACCCGAACCAAAGAAGATTTCCATCCCATCACGCCCGGCCACGTGGGTATGTATGTGTGTGGACCCACCGTATACAGCGATGTACACCTGGGCAACTGTCGTACGTTCATTTCTTTTGATATCATTTACCGGTACCTCCTTTATTCCGGGTATAAAGTGCGGTATGTACGCAATATCACAGATGCCGGGCACCTGGAAGGCGACCGTGACGAAGGTGATGACAAGTTCAGCAAGATCGCCCGCCTCCAGCAGCTGGAACCCATGGAGATCGTTCAGAAATACACGCTTGGATATCACCATGTCATGAACCTGCTCAACAACCTGCCTCCCTCCATTGAGCCAACGGCTACTGGTCATATTGCAGAACAGATTCAGATGACGCAACAGATCCTGGCCAACGGCTATGCCTACGAGATGGACGGTACCGTCTATTTCGACGTGGAGAAATACAATACAGAACAACCCTATGGCATACTAACCAACCGCAAGCTGGAGGACCTGATGGAAGGGACACGGGAACTGGGCGGCCAGGATGAAAAAAAAGGCAGGCTCGACTTTGCCTTATGGATAAAAGCCAGGCCCGAGCACCTGATGCAGTGGCCAAGCCCCTGGGGCATGGGTTTCCCGGGGTGGCATATAGAATGTTCGGCAATGAGCGAGAAATACCTCGGTAAAAAATTCGACATACACGGCGGGGGTCTGGACCTGGCTGCCACGCATCATACCAACGAGATTGCGCAAAGCCAGGCCTGCTATCATACCAGTCCGGCCAAATTCTGGATGCACACCAACATGCTCACGGTAAATGGTACCCGCATGAGTAAATCCCTGGGCAATGGGTTTTTGCCCGAAGAACTCTTCAGCGGTAACCACCCCCTGCTGGAGAAAGCCTATGCCCCGATGGTGGTGCGGTTCTTCATGCTGCAGACCCATTACCGCAGCACGCTCGATTTCAGCAACGATGCCCTGCAGGCTTCCGAGAAGGGATTGAAAAAGCTGTGGGAAGCCTATGAAACACTGGGCAAAATGGAAACCGGGAACGAACAACCCAAAGGGGATGCGGAAACGGACAAAAAAGTGCTATCACTGGTAGCTTCCTTCGAAGTGAGCATGGATGATGATTTCAATACCGCTAAGGTCATCGCCAGCATGTTTGAGCTGGTGCCTGTAATCAATTCCATCAGGGACGGACTGATCCCCGCCGGAAGCCTGTCACCTTCCACGATCCAATTGTTGCAACAGAAATTCAAGACCTACCTCGAGGATGTGTTCGGATTGAAGAACAGCGCTGCTACCGGTACTGGCACCCTGAACGGTGTGATGCAGCTGCTGATCGATATCCGCAAAAAAGCCCGGGCGAAAAAGGATTTTGCCACATCCGATACCATCAGGAACCAGCTTACACAACTGGGGATAGAGCTGAAAGATGAGAAGGATGGAGGGATGAGCTGGAGCATCGGATAAAAAATATATGGAACACATACAACACCTTGCCAGGGATAAAAAGCTAAAAAAGATCATCGAACTGCAGGAACCCCTTGTGCTGGCCAAACGTAAAAACGTATATCTCCACCTCTGCTTTTCCATTATGAGTCAGCAGCTGAGTACCAAAGTGGCCGATGTATTTCACAGGCGTTTCCTGGAACTCTATAACGGAAAGAACCCGACTGCCGAACAGATCGCCGCTACGCCATTTGAAACACTGCGCGCTATCGGGCTCAGCAATGCCAAAGCGAATTATGTACACAACGTGAGCCGTTTCTTCATGGAAGAAAAGATAACCGATGCCAGGCTGCACAAGATGGGCAATGCGGAGGTCATAAACTACCTGTCGAAGATAAAAGGCGTGGGACAGTGGACTGTGGAAATGATCCTGATGTTCACCCTGGGCCGGGAAGATGTTTTTGCAGTGGACGACCTGGGCATACAACAGGCAGTCTGCAAGCTCTATCATATCGACGCCTCCAACAAGAAAGCTATGAAGGAGCGTATGCTGAAGATATCAAAAAACTGGAGCCCCTACCGGACCTATGCGTGCATGTATTTGTGGAGGTGGAAGGATAAAACATAAGGCCTCCGCCACCTTCAGGTGGAAACTAACCCCAAACCCCTACGGGGGCTTCCATTTGTTAGCATCTCAAATTTTTTAGCCTCGCTTAAAGTATATAGCAACTTAAATTATCAGGGTGCTAAGTTCCCCCTTTAGGGTTGGGTGGGGACTATGGTTTTTGCTACAATCTCTTCCAGATACATCCTATCCACCTCATCAAAATGGTCTGTAAACTCGCTATCTGCATCCAGCACACCAATCACTACGCCATTGCGGATGATGGGCACCACGATCTCTGAACGGGATACACTGCTGCAGGCTATATGACCCGGGAATTTCTCCACATCCGGAACGATAAGCGTAGAAGCAGTCTGCCAGCAGGTACCACATACGCCCCTCCCTTTTTTAATACGGGTACAGGCAACGGGCCCCTGGAAGGGTCCTAATACCAGCTCCTGCTTGTCCTCCGAAGCTATTGAGGGCATCACAAAATAAAACCCCACCCAGAGCCAGCCAAACTGCTCCTTCAGCGCGGCGCTAATATTCGCCAGGTTGGCTACCAGGTTAGGTTCACCTTCGGTCAATGCCTGTATCTGGGGGATGAGCGAACGATAGATCTCCTCTTTCGGGCCCTGAATTATTGTTAAGTCTTCTGCCATGGGGCAAAGATATGCAGATGGCAGATGACAGATATGCAGATCCATCATCCCTTTTGCAAAATCATATCACTGTAGGAGACGGCGATATAGTCTTCTTTGGCGATACC
>JANYAL010000096.1 GCA_025361325.1 Bacteroidota bacterium | reverse complement strand
CCCAGTAAACTGCCTTTGATGCTGAGGTAGATGTAGAAGATCGTGTTCAGTAGCCCGGTTGGGTATACCAGTATATTCTCCTTACGGCTGAACCATACACTGATGATACCCGCGAAAACGGCGATGTATTCCATCCATCCTGTGCTTTTCATGCCCTCCAGGAACTGCCGGTATATTTCATCCACGCTCATATTCAGTTCAATGAGCCTTCAATTTATAACTTTATCGCCACTCTGTTTCACCATTCCATCGTACATTTAATAAAGGGGATGCGGACAATTAAACATATCAGCTTGGCCATCATGATCCTGTTTTATATTGGGGCAGGGATCAATCATTTCTGGCATCCTGATCCTTATGATGCGCTGATACCCCCCTATCTTCCCTGGCATACATGGATAAACTATATGAGCGGAGGAGCGGAGATCTTGTTGGGCGTATTGTTGATATTTCGCCATACAAGAAAAGGGGCGGCCTATGGTATCATTGTTTTATTGGTATTATTTATACCTGCCCATATCCAAATGATCCGGCAAGGCTGGTGTACCGGAAGCGGTTTTTGTTTACCGCGATGGGCCGCCTGGGCGAGATTGTTTCCCGGGCAATTACTATTAATGGCCTGGGCCTGGTGGCACAGGAAAAACTGATTCTTATTTATTACCGAACGTGATACTTGCACCAATATTAAAGTAGAACAGGCTAGATGCGTTCTCAGAAAGATCGGGGCGGCCCGCCACTTTTATTACATTTTGTGGCAGCACATAACCTGGCGTTATATGGATGGACAGGTTATCGTGTACCAATTCCAATGGTACACTGATATCATAGCTTAGCAATTGAAATTGTTTGCTGGTCTTTGTAAATTCCTGGTCTGCAACCGGTAACAGGAAGATATTCCTTTTCAGCAAATAGGTATGTGTGAAATTCTGTGAGCCTGCATTGGCTGTCACCGTAGGGGTAACAACAAAAATTGTGTTTTCTTTTCCAATGCGGAATGGGTGATCTAGCCCTAGGGATGCAAAAAAGTCGGCATTGTTTGAAAAGACCACACTGCTTCCCCCGTTGAGATCCATTACATTATTCAGCCAGGACAGGGCAAAACCTGCCTGTCCGGTTTGAGAAGACTGTACGAGCTGGTTATTGTTGTAAAAGAACTTGTCGGCATAGAGGTTTCCAGCCAAACCTTCTGATTCTCCGAATTTATAACCTGCCCCCACTATGGCGGCTGTATAATCAAACGATTTTGTTTTATTGTTTATAAAAACAAAAGAAGTATTAAAGAAAAATCCTTTACCGAATTCCAGGGACAGATTTGGAATGAGTGCACTGCTTTTTAAACTGTCTGTGCGGCCATAATAATGAAGATTAGATGAAAAAGTACTCCCTACTGTAAAGCTGACTGTGCTTTTTTCTTTCTTATTTAAATTGGGATCAACTTCCGGTTGTGCTATTGCAAGTTGTGATGTAGACAGGAATGCAAGGAAGATATATATTTTTGTGAGGCAGTTCATAATTTTAGTATTTCGTTTGATAAATTATAAAAGGACCCGACTTTTTCTTTACCGGATAAATTACCGGGAAGAAGAAAAGAGACAGGCCGTTTTAGTTTCGCTGCATTTTCTACTTCCCGGTAAAAAAGATATTAATTACCTCCTTTTACATTTACTTTACTGGAACTGTTGGCATCAGTCTGTATACTGGTATTGTTTTTGGTATCTACCGCTGCTCTTTTTGTATGCTTAACCATTTTCCCGGATTTCGAAACTACTTTCCCCTTCGCTTCAACAACAGTATTGTTTGCATCAACGATGTTATCGTTTACGGCCGCTTTGGTTTGGTCTGTATTGTTCATTAACCGGGTGCTGGTGTTTTCTTTTACTTTTACATTAGTATTGGTAGCCGTTTGCAGTTTTGCCCCATTATTGTTTGCATCCATGCTGGAACCATTCTTTAGGTTTGCATCCACTTTGGTTGAATTCGAAGCATTTGTAACGGTCCCCACCGTATTGTTGGTTTGGTTAACTACAGTGGCCGTAGTTTTAGCTTTGAATTCATCAGTCTTGTTGACCGTAGCTGAAGTTGTGTTCTTTACGCCATGCGCTGTTTTCCTGGCAAGCCGGGTAGACGCGGAAGTATTGGTGTGTACGCCTACATTTGCCCGGGTAGCATTAGATAAACCAACATTTAACTGCGCACTGGTGGTTTGAACAGCAAGCAGGGCAATGGCTGCACCTGCAAGTTTTGAAATTGATGATTTCATACTAAATGGTTTTAGGTGAAGAAGTTTATGTCTAAAAAAAGATAAACAAATATTATGCCAATCATAAAAAACATCCCAGTAACAAAAAATACAAGTTTGTTAAGAGGGCCCTTTACAAAATATATCTTATTGAATTTGAACAGGTTTGACTTTTTTCTAAAAATCAGTTTTACAAAATGATGACAGATATTTTTTGTGGTAACCAAGTTAACTGAAATGTTTTTTATTAGGTATTCAGGAAATACGTATTAAATGAAGTGTTGGATTGACAGTGATCAGAATATTTTTCTCAGTTCATTCATCACAGTTATGGAGCCAAAGGCAAGCATTAGCAGGGCAACAACAAAGCCGGCCACGATCAATAGTTTTGGGTGGGTATACTGCTTCATGATACGTTTTTTGGTGGACGCGATCAGCATGATGCCCAGCGAGAAAGCCAGGATAAGCCCGTTGAATGCCCCGGCGAAGATGAGTACCTTGACAGGGTTACCGAATACGGCGAACAATATTGCTGCCACTATGATGAATGCAATGATGAAATAATTTTTCCGGCTAGTCACAATGGGGTGAAAGGATTGCCCGAAGGAGACCGATGTGAAAGATGCGCCTACAACAGATGTAATGGCCGCCGCCCAGATGACGATACCAAAGAGTTTATAGCCAATATTTCCGGCTGCCAGCCGGAATACAGACGCCGCGGGATTGCCGGCATCTACCTTCAATCCCTGCATCACTACACCCAGCGCGGCCAGGAATAATAATATGCGCATGAGGGATGCCACACCGATGGCTGTGGCGGCACTGTTTGTTACCCGTTTAATATTTTCATTTCCGTTGATACCGGCATCGAGTAAACGATGTGCACCGGCAAACGTGATATAGCCCCCCACGGTTCCGCCAACAATGGTTACAATGGACATAAAATCCAGTTTATCCGGGATAAATGTCTTGTGTATGGCTTCTGCCAGCGGGGGATGAGAGGTGATGGCAACATAGGCGGTGAGACCGATCATTACGAACCCCAGTATCCTGGCAAACCAGTCCATGGCCCTGCCGGCATCTTTAACCAGGAACAGGAAAATACTGATGAATGCACTGATCAGGGCCCCCGTGATCACATCAGTCCCGAAGAGCACATGGAGCCCAAGTCCGCACCCTGCTATATTACCTATATTGAATACCAGTCCCCCGGTTATGATGAGCACAGAGAGAAAGGTTCCCAGTTTGGGTAAGAGCTCATTCGCGATATCCTGAGCCCGCTTATTGGTTACCGTTATGATCCGCCATATATTGACCTGTGCAATGATATCTACAATAATGGAAACCAGGATGGCGAATCCGAAGCTGGCAAATAGTTTCGACGTGAAGGAGGCGGTCTGGGTAAGGAACCCCGGGCCGATGGCTGATGTGGCCATCAGGAATGCCGCGCCGTAAAAAGCACCACTGTATTTTTGTTTCATCACCCGGACTTTATTGTAATATTATTCATAGATAACAAATCATAGATGGCCCTGGCGAATTCAACGGCGTGTTCCCCGTCGCCGTGAATGCAAATGGTATCCGCTATCACCGGTATCGTAGTTCCTCCGGTAGTGTTAACTGTCCTTGTGGTCACCATCAGCAGAACCTGTGCGGCCATATCCCTTACATTGTGCAGTAATGCATGTGGTTGATTGCGTGGGGTCAGACTACCATCGGCCTGGTATGTCCTGTCGGCAAAGACTTCATTGCAGGTCCTGAGGTTTATGTGTCTGGCGGCTTCAATAAGGCAGCTTCCATTAGGGGCGTAGATAAGCAGGTCCTTGTCTGTTGCTAGTACGGCGCGACAGATGGCTGTTGCGATGGTTTTGTCCGTTGCGGCCATATTGTATAAGGCGCCGTGTGGTTTTACGTGGTGCAGGGGATAATTGAGTCGTGCAGCGATATTGGCAAGTATATCCACCTGTTCCTTTACGATATCATATATGGCGTCCGGTTGGAAATGCATATGGGTCCTGCCAAAATTCTCCTTGTCGGGATATGAAGGGTGGGCACCTGCTGCCACCCGGTGCTGCATTGCCAGTTCCAGGGTCTGTTGCATGGTATTTGCATCTCCTGCATGAAAACCGCAGGCAATGCTGGCGGAGGAGATGAAGGGCATGATTAAGGATTCATTCATCATGCCTTCGCCCATGTCGCAGTTGATGTCAACGGAAATATTCATTCACCGTGTTTTGCTGTATTAAATATAATTCTTCCGCCTCCCTTATGGAAATATTGGTGAACCGTAATGAATCACCTGGTTTGAGTTGTGCGGCGATGGGCAGGTCAACGGCTGCCACCTGTGCTACCCTGGGATAGCCACCGGTGGTTTGACAGTCGCTCATCAGCAGCACCAGCTGTCCGTTGGGGGTAAGTTGTATAGTGCCATTGGTCACGGCAGTGGAAAGAAGTTCTGATGTATCAATGAGGTTCAAGGGTTCGCCCTGTAATTTATAGCCCATCCGGTCACATTGATGGGTGAGGGTGAAGGGCTGCGCATAGAGCCTGTTCCTGCTTTCCTTTTGCATCCTTTCCTGCTCAGGCCCTTCCATGATTCTGATCACTGACTGAGATGTATATTCCGGAAAAGAAAAAGATACGGAACTATTTCCCGTTGTACAACGCACATCATTCCCGAATGAAAGTGTATCGCCTTTTTTTAATACGCTTCCGATGCCTGCTCTTGAATAGGTACTCCTGCTGTTCATGACCGGGGGCGTATCTATCCCACCCCGCACAGCAATATAGGTGCGGATGCCGTCATTATTGTACCGGATCTCCAGCTGGTCGTTCCTGTAAAGCGTTAGGGGCTGATACTTTTGTATTACCCGGTGGTTAACATAGGCCGCTCCTGCACCTGTTATGACTACGACTACATCCTTTTTGAATTGTATCACCAATCCACCCATTGTACATTCAATGCCTGCTACGTTTTTGTAATTGCCCACGAGGGCATTGGCAATAAAATGCGACTGCAAGTCCATGGCCCCGCTCACAGGTACTCCGTATGACCGGTAACCGAACCTTCCTGCATCCTGTATGGTGGAAAAAGGCCCTGCTTTTATTACAACGGCATCGGCTATGGGCTTCGTGGGTTCAGGTAGGGCCCGCTTCACCTGTGTTGACTTTATGGAATTGAATTCAGTTCTGGAGACGGGTTCAAATTTCACACGGTCACCTGCCCTTAACATGAAAGGATCTTTCTTACCCGGGTCAAATAATATTAACGGTGTGCGCCCTATGATTTGCCAGCCGCCTGGTGAGGACAAGGAGTAGATACCTGTTTGTTTACCGGCAATGCCGACGGAACCTTCTTCCACGATTTGACGGGGAGTTTCCCGGCGTGGTGTTGCGATGGCATCAGCTACCTGCCCCATATAAGCAAAGCCAGGCAGGAAACCCATCATGTAGGTATGGTATTCTCTTTGTGAATGCATGGATATGACCGCTTCCTTTGAAAGATCCTGGGTTGAGGCTATTTCCTCAAGATCGATACCATATTCCTCATCATAACAAACGGGTATGGTTACAAGTGTTGATCTTGTAACAGGTCCGCGTTCTTCCGATGATAAGAGGATCATGATCCATTCTTTTACAACCGGATAAAAACCAACCTGCTCTTTGATGAGCAGTTCCGGTTGATAATAGATGGTGAGTG
>JANYAL010000076.1 GCA_025361325.1 Bacteroidota bacterium | reverse complement strand
CTGAATCAACATTTCTTTTAAATATCGATGTTATATTTAAGCTGTCGATTTGATCAATGAAATAAGAAGGAGTGGTCTTCCACTTGATCTTTAGATGGTATTTGGAATTTTCAATTTCCCCGATTTGTAATTTGATAATATTGCCATAAACGGGGAAACTGCCTCTTTCTACCATATAATCGTCATTATAATCATCCCACGCCCATCCATACCCCAACGCGTTCTCTTTCCATTCACTTAATTCGGAGAAATACAAGAATCTTTTTTCTTTTGTCAAAAAATCAAGTACAGGTTGTTTTGTAAAATCAGGGTGAAGAAATGTGGGATCCCCTGTTGGAAATATATTTATCCCCGTATTGCTGTTATTTTGATACCTCAGTCCAATCAAACTGTCACCGAGGTATTTCATCCCTGCATATAAACTGAATAACTTAGTATTGCTGGCGGGGGTAAAATATTTTGTAGCATTATAGTTATACCAGTATTTTCCAGTAGCAGGTTCGTAGATACTGATGCCAATAAAGCCGGTCTTAATTGCAGAATCGTTAAGCAGGACAGTATTTGCCTGTCTGGCAATTTGTTTAGAGACCGAACAGGAACTTAGAAAGAATGATGAAAAAGGAACAAGGAACAGGAAATGATGAAGTTTCATAAACAACCTTTTTCATTGAAGAATTTACCAATCTGCACATCTGTATAACCCCACATCTGCCTGTCCTCAACTCCTCTCCTGTGCCCTGAGCCATCGCTCCGGTATCTCATTACGTCCGGCCACCAGGTAATCATTGTAGCTGCAGGGAATGATTTTTTTATTAGGCAATTGCATCCACCACCGGCCTGTTTTTTTGCTTTGCAGAAAAACGGTATCCAATTCGGTGAAGGCAGCATGGTATTCATTAAAATCATAGTGGTCTTCCAGGGAAGCTTCCTTTTTGACACGGCTCCTGCCATCAATAAAATACCAGATCATCTGTGCGATCTGCCTGGCACTGAGGTCACTAACATCCAACTGGGGTTGGTAACCATAAATGCCGAAACTACTCAGTTGCATGCTCATTCCAGCATAGCGGCTTAACTGGCAGGCTTCATCGCCTGTGAATCCATTGGGACTTAGCCGGCTGGCTGGCGAATCACTGTATTTGATGGCATTGATGTCAAAACTCAAAAGATGGGTATTCCTCAATACGGGCTCCATCTCTTCCATATTTTCTCTTACCGTGCCAACCCGGTAACAGTCGAACCTCAGTTTATCCATTGTCTCCAGCATGCGCGGATGTACAAAATAGCTTTGAAAACCAATATGGTTATAATGCCGTACCAGGTTGGGTTCATCCGTAAGCATTTCCATTAAAAAGTTCTCGCTCCTTACCTGGCTTTCTGATTTAAGGTCGATCATGGCATCAATGCAGGTGGCATCAATGACCTGGTTCAGCCCTTTATAGGCAAAATACTGGGCCAGTGTAATATCATGCGATCCGCCCAGCAATACCACGAATTTGTTCATCTGTAAAAGCACTTCCAGAACGGTCTTTACTGCTGCGTAACTGTCTGTTAAGTTAGCCCCTGGCTTAATATTGCCGACATCTGCAATATTCACTTCCTTATGCCAGTAATGTAACTGATATAGTTGTTTACGAATATGATAAGGCGCATCACTTGAAATATCCGGGGTACTGTTACCCCGGGATTCCGAAACACCTAAGAGTACAATATCCGCTTTATCAATATCTGGCAGATTAGACTCATAAATATCAATTTGTTTCGCCAATTGTCCGTCATTATAACCGCTGTCACCGTTCAATTGATGTATATCTATGGGTGTAAGAAAGTCCGCCAGGTCGTGCATAACAGAAATTTGGACAAACCTAATTTAATAATCTCAGATTGAGGATCTCTGCAATAAAAATTGTAAAAAACGGATGGAATTTAAAAATACGATTGTCTTAACTTTACTGCACAATTGAAGATATGATGAACACTAAACAAGAGGTACTTCATGATGTGGTGATCAAATTTGCAGGAGACAGCGGAGACGGCATGCAATTGACCGGAAGCCAGTTCACCAATAATACGGCCATGATGGGCATTGACCTGGCCACTTTCCCGGATTTTCCGGCAGAGATCAGGGCCCCGATAGGAACCCTGCCGGGTGTCAGCGGTTACCAGCTCCGTTTTTCATCTGACAGGATCTATACTCCGGGGGATAACTGCGATGTACTGGTAGCCATGAATGCCGCGGCATTAAAAACAAATCTGAAGGCCCTGAAACCGGGTGGAAAGATTATTGTGAACACAGATGGATTTGATGCCCGGAACCTAAGGCTGGCCAATTATCCCGAAGGGGTGAACCCGCTCGAAGATGATAGCCTGGGTAATTATGAAGTAATAAGGATGGATGTTACAAAAATGACCCGTGAGGCCCTGAAAGACATCACCATGGGCATGAAAGAAAAGGACCGGGCAAAGAACATGTTTGTACTGGGGTTCCTATACTGGATGTATAACCGCGATATGGATAATACTATCTCCTTCATCAGGGAGAAATTCGGAAAGAAGCCAGAAATATTCGAAAGTAATGTAAAAGCCCTGCAGGCCGGCTATAATTTTGGCGACACCACCGAAACATTCACTACCCGGTATAAAGTGGAAAAGGCAAAAATGGAACCGGGCATCTACCGTTCCATCATGGGCAACCAGGCTGTATCCTACGGTTTGATTGCCGCATCGCAGATGAGCGGGTTGCCATTGTTCCTGGGAAGTTATCCTATCACCCCGGCTAGTGATATCCTTCATGAACTGAGTAAATATAAATCTTTCGGGGTGAAAACCTTCCAGGCCGAAGATGAGATCGCTGCTATAACTTCAGCTATAGGTGCAAGTTATGGAGGAAGCCTGGCTGTTACCACCAGCAGCGGGCCGGGAATTGCATTGAAAGGCGAAGCCATGGGACTGGCCGTAATGCTGGAGATCCCTTTACTGATTGTGAACATACAACGGGGAGGACCAAGCACGGGGTTACCCACCAAGACGGAACAGAGCGACCTGATGCAGGCTTATTACGGAAGGAACGGGGAATGCCCGATGCCGGTCATTGCCGCATCCACACCGAGTGACTGTTTCCCTGCGGTTTATGAAGCGGCAAGGATAGCTGTACAACATATGACCCCTGTGTTGTTCCTGAGTGATGGTTATATTGCCAATGGTGCAGAGCCCTGGAAATTCCCTACAACTGCCGAACTCCCTGCGATAAAGACCTCATTTGCTTCACAGAACCACGCAGCCGACATCGATTCAGATGGCAAATTCCAGCCTTATAAACGCGACGAAAATCTGGTACGTCCCTGGGCAATACCGGGTACACCCGGGCTGGAGCATCGTGTTGGTGGACTTGAAAAACAGGACGTGACCGGCAATATCAGCTATGAGACGGAAAATCATCAGCATATGGTGAAGACCAGGCAGGCGAAGGTAGACCGTATTGCCAATCATATTCCGGATCAGCATCTGGACAGTGGTCCCGAAAAAGGGAAAGTGCTGGTATTAGGATGGGGTAGTACTTACGGGGCAATAAAAAGTGCCTGTACAGAATTACAGAAGGATGGTTTTCCAGTATCACATGCTCAGCTACGCTATATCAGACCCTTCCCAAGGAACCTCGGGGAAATCCTAAGAAATTTTGACCATGTACTGATCCCGGAAATAAACAATGGGCAACTGGTACGAATTATACGTGATGTGTATTTTATTGATGCAAAGGGATACAATAAGATCATGGGAATCCCGATCACAAAAGGAGAATTGATAAATGAAATAAAGAAGATGCATTAACCCTTTTTGATCAATACTAAAAGTAAAAAAAATGAAAACCCGTCCTTTAAAGGACGGGTTCTTTTTATGTAACTTATTTATAAGGATCAGTGTTGTATACGCTCTCTTCCAAGGACGTATCCAATTTTAATATTAAAGGATAGATAGGAATCATTGTTGTTTGGGTTACCACGTTGATCACCAGGAGAGGTGATATGGGTGGGGTCCAGTTCATACTGACGGTCATTCAATAGTAATGCATTGGTTAGTTTGGTGCCAGTAAAATAATTAGCATACAAGGTCGGGTCGACATAAGTTGAGCTGCAATCATCCAGGTAATCCGTATGCAGTATCCGGTATACCAATTCAGCCCTTACATTGAAGGAATTACCCAATTCATACCTTACTCCTATACCCAAGGGAATATTGGTCTGATTCAGGGAATAAGGTTTTCTGTCGGGGTACTCAATAAAACCCTGGCCTTCTGTACTCAAAGGCTGAAGGTCTATCCATTTCCCATTAAGTTGGGCCTGGGGGTTAAAAGAGAAAAATCCAATTCCGGCAAGCAGGTAAGGTGAAAACATGGGTGGTTCCCTGTCATTGTCATCGTCATATTTAAAAAAGATATATAGAGGATGAAACTCTGTAACCAGTGAGAATTCAGTTATGGGAGACCTAAAACTCAGGTTACGTTCGTACCTGCCAAATGTGGTTGCCTTTACATTCTTGAGTACATTATCTGATGCAGATACTTGACCAAATGTGGCTTCAGCCCTTAATGATACAGCATATTTATAATTCGCACTCAGGTAAAAACCTCCTTCAGGATTTGTCTTTCCAAGGTTCAGGTCCTTGACGAATTTTTTTCCAACACCCCTGTTGCCTCCTATATCTGTCAGGCAATTCATAGCGCCTCCTGAAACGCCTAACTCGAAAGTCAGCGGGTTGTCATAATACCTGTTATTAAAGAAATAGTATTGTGCGCAAACTTTATTTTCAAATCCCGAAATCGAAATAAAAATATATAAAACGGCGACTAGTCTTTTCATGTAATATTATCCATTTTTAACGTAGCGACTCAGGAAGAATAAGTATTTGAACTACAAATAAAACGATATTTCCTCAATTATTTTTCAACTTTAGCTTTTTTAATTACAAATTTACAAATGGACTTTAAACCGCATTTATCACACAGTGGCTTACGTGCCTTGCAAATATATCTTCCATGTAGTATTAGCCAGTGATGCGCTTTGTGAACCAGGGGAGCAGGAATCATACTGACCAGTTGCTTTTCTGCAGCTTCAGGTGTTCTTGCACGGGTGGTTAGCCCCAGTCTTTTACTGACCCTGAAAACATGCGTATCCACGGCCATATTGGGTTGTTTATCTATCACAGAAGTGATGACATTGGCAGTTTTTCTCCCCACTCCGGGTAACATCAACAATTCATTCACTGTCATCGGTACTTTTCCATTGAATTTTTCCACCAGCAAAGATGCCATGCCCATCAGATGCCGGGTCTTATTATTCGGATAAGAAATGCTTTTCACCAGGGGATATACTTCCTCAAAAGAAGCTTTGCTCAGCGCTTCCGGACCAGGGAATTTAAGGAAAAATGCCGGGGTGGTAAGGTTTACCCGATTATCGGTACACTGTGCAGAGAGGATGACTGCTACCAGAAGCTGGTACGCATCTGCATAATTAAGTTCAGTTGCAGCATCTGGGGCGTGTTCCGAAAAATAATCAATTAGAAAAGTAACCCGTTCTTTTAGTGTCATAAAAAATCCCCCAGTCTTTGGCCAGAGGATAAAATTAATTAAAATCGAAAGGAATCAAGCCTGGGGCGTAAGTTCGCCAATAGCTTTTTCAGCATAGCTCAATATATTATTGATAGTTTGCTGTCCTGGTGATAGTTTCAGTGGCTCCAGCCTTTTTTGGGCTGCTAAAATCACTTCTAATTTTTCACGAAGACT
Organism: Bacteroidota bacterium; assembly: GCA_025361325.1. Taxonomy (GTDB): domain Bacteria; phylum Bacteroidota; class Bacteroidia; order Chitinophagales; family Chitinophagaceae; genus Ferruginibacter. The sequence continues at coordinate 5,926 of JANYAL010000076.1, read as the reverse complement.
CCAATCGGTTTCCAAGGCAGCCATAATCTCGGCTGTTTGTTCTGGGGAAGTTTCTTTGTACAGGTATTGTATCAGATCTTCCGGGGTAAAGTTGTGCATAGACAAGTTAAGTGGCTTGTGTTAAGAAATTAAATATCCATATCCGGTTATAAAACGGAGGTTTAAGCAGAATATTGTCTTTTTGCTAAATTTACTTGTTTCCAGGAACGGATTTTACAATAAAAAGATCTTCATTATCTTTTTTCATCATATACTTTTCCCTGGCATACTTTTCAATGGTCTGAGCGTTGGTCTTCAGTAGATCAAGTTCTTTTTGAGTCTCACTGATCAATTGGTTCAGGTGGGTTTCATTTTTTTGAAGGCTGATGAATTTTGCCCTTTTATTCAGTTCGGATCTGATGTCCTTGGGGTCAAAAAAGATCATCCAGACAATAAAGAACAAGGATGCCAGCAGGTATTTATTCAACATCCAGGATGGTATTTTCGAAAAGGCTTTCAATGTTTCAAATTAATGGATGGTGAAAAACCGCATTCTGCTTAGGCTTCGTTCAATGGTTAGTCCCTGACTATATTACACCTGCACTTCAATTACTTACCAAATTTAATCTTTCCTTTTGGAAAAATGGCACTTTCTGCCAGTATTTCTTCTATTCTGATTAGCTGGTTGTATTTAGCCATGCGGTCCGTCCTGCTGGCAGAACCGGTCTTGATCTGTCCGCAATTCAGTGCAACTGCAAGGTCAGCAATGGTTGTGTCTTCCGTTTCACCGCTCCTGTGACTCATAATGGTATTGTAACCGTTCTGCTGGGCCATGCTTACGGCATTGATTGTCTCGGTAATAGTGCCAATCTGGTTAACTTTCACGAGCAGGGCATTGGCGATACCTTCCTTGATCCCGCGTTCCAGGCGTTCCACATTGGTCACAAAAAGATCATCACCCACCAGCTGGCATTTTGCACCCACTGCCTGGGAAAGCATCATCCATCCCTTCCAGTCGTCCTCGGCCATACCATCTTCAATAGAACAGATCGGGTATTGTTTTACCCATTCTTCCCAGTATTTGACTAACTGTTCACTGGTCATTTTCTTACCATTGCTTTTATGAAAAATATATCTTTTTTCTTTGGCATTCCATAATTCACTGTTGGCAGCATCCATGGCGATCATGATCTGGCTGCCCGTTTTATAGCCCGCAGATTGTATGGCGGTGAGCACGGTCTCTATCGCTTCCTCATTGCTCTGTATATTGGGTGCAAAACCACCCTCATCACCCACATTGGTACTGAATCCTTTTTTCTTCAAAACTGATTTCAGGGCATGAAAGATATCGACCCCCCAGCGTAATCCTTCACTGAAGGAAGAAGCACCCACCGGCATCACCATGAATTCCTGGAAGTCAATTTTATTGTCTGCATGTGCCCCGCCATTCAGGATATTCATCATAGGAACAGGAAGGATCCTGGCGTTGGTGCCGCCAATATACCTGTACAATGGAAGATTGGCTTCCAGGGCTGCAGCTTTGGCGACGGCCATACTAACCGCAAGTATGGCATTGGCACCCAGTTTATTCTTGTTCTCAGTGCCATCGAGGGCGATCATCATGGCATCAATACCTGTCTGATCTGCGATATCCCAGCCCAGTAAATTTTCTGTGAGAACCGTATTCACATTATTTACAGCTTTGAGTACCCCTTTTCCACCATATAATTTTTTATTACCGTCGCGCAATTCAACAGCTTCATGTACACCGGTGCTGGCACCGCTGGGAACTGCTGCGCGCCCCAGGTATTCATTTTCAGTAAGGATATCTACTTCTACAGTGGGATTGCCACGGCTGTCAAGGATCTGGCGGGCATGAATTGATGCGATATAGCTCATAATGTTAGGTTGGTTAATTCCTGATTATCTGTTCTGTGTTGGTGGTCAATGTCCTGAATATCTCTTCTAAACTATTACGCTCATTCTGCAAAGAAACAATGTTCAGGTTATTCTGCAAACTCAGTTGCAGTAATCGTTTTCGAAGGGATTCCGGATCTGCAGTTTTCAGTTTGTAGTTCGTAGAATGTAGTTGTTCTACACCTGTTACTTCTTCCAGGTCATTGAAAAGAGATGGATCAACAGGTTCCTTGAACTGTACGATTACCACCTGGGCGCCGGAAATCCCCTTCTGCAAATTCGATACACTGTCATCCGCCACAATCCTTCCCTTATTGATGATGATCACCCTGTCGCACAGGGCCTGCACTTCCTGTAAAATATGGGTAGAGAATAGTATCGTTTTGTTCTTTCCCAGCCGTTTGATAACATCCCTGATCTCCAGAATCTGGTTCGGATCAAGTCCGCTGGTGGGCTCATCGAGTATGAGGACTTCCGGGTCATGTATCATAGCTGCGGCAAGTCCCACACGCTGCTTGTAACCTTTACTCAACTGACCGATCTTTTTACCAGACTCGGGACTCAAACCAACGGTCTCAATAACATTTTCAACCGCCTGTCGTTTATGCTGGATATTGTGTATGTTGGAAACGAAATGCAGGTATTCCCTGACATACATATCGTGGTATAAGGGGTTGGCTTCAGGCAAATAGCCGACCTTCATCTTGCTGGAACGGGAATCTTCATCCACCGGTATTCCTTCTACTTCAACCTTGCCCGCATCTGCAGGAATATACCCGGTAATGATTTTCATCGTGGTGGATTTACCCGCACCATTGGGCCCCAGAAAACCCACTATTTCTCCTTTTTGTATTTTGAAAGATATGGAGTCAACAGCCTTTTGTGTTCCATAAATTTTGGTAAGATCACTTACTGTAACAGACATGGAGGTCAAAAATAATTCATTTCGAGGGAAGAGGCGGGGTCTTCCAATAATTTAACAACAGGGAATAGAACTATGTATTCTTCAGCAAGTCCTTAAAACAGGAAGGAATCAGTTTACCAGGTCAGGATCATCTCTTATTTCTTATCGTCGCTTTTTGTATTGGGTCTTTGATTGGACCTCTGTTGTTGCTGAGGGCCTCTGTTCGGGTTGGGCCGTTGCTGCCTGTTCTGGTTGTTTGGTCTTTGCTGGTTCTGTCCCTGGGAAGCATTGTGTTGCTGTTGTTTCTGGTTACCGCGATTTTGCCGATTTCCTTCAGCAGGCTGGCGCTGTTCCTGCTGTCGGTTACCACCCCCCGGCCTTCGGTTTTGCTGCTGATTTTTTTCAGAATCCCTTCTTTTACGGCTGGTCTTTTCCAGGCTCTTCAGGCTTATCTGTCCCACCACATCCGCATAAACAGGTTCTATTTCCTTGGGTTTGCTGGTAACCAGTTCTGCGGGCTCCAGTTCTTCAGGTTTTATACCCTGCCTGTTCAGTTCCTTGATCTTTTTGACCCTTTCTATGGTCAGGGGGTATTGTTTGTTGCTCTCAGGCAATGTATACCACATCAGGTTACGGAATATATCTTTTTTTACCAGAAAAGCCCTGCTCCTGGCCACTTCTATCATATCCGCATCATCAGGGAAGAACTGAAGGGCATCCATATAGGTATCCAGTTCATAATTAAGGCAACATTTCAGGCGGCCGCATTGCCCGCTTAGTTTGGTTTGGTTGATACTTAAATTCTGGTAACGCGCCGCATTCGTATTCACACTTTTGAAATCGGTGAGCCAGCTACTGCAGCAGAGTTCCCTGCCGCAACTTCCAATACCGCCCACTTTACCTGCCTCCTGGCGTGCCCCAATTTGCCGCATTTCCACTTTAACTTTAAATTCCGAGGCGTATAATTTGATCAGCTCCCTGAAATCCACCCGGTCATCGGCGATATAAAAAAAGGTGGCCTTTCGGCCGTCTGCCTGGATCTCCACTTCGGCCATCTTCAATTCCAGCCTGAGCTGGCGTGCCATGGCACGGCTGCGAATTAATACTTGTGCCTCCCTGGCCTTGGTTTCCAGCATCTTTGCAATATCGGCATCGCTGGCACGGCGTAATATCTTTTTGAAGTCCGGACTCTTTTCATCCAACTTATGTTTCTTCAATTGGAGCCTTACCAGTTCGCCTGTGATATTTACCATACCCACATCAAAACCGCTTACGCCCTCTACGGATACCATATCTCCCTTTTCGAAGAACTGGGAACTGCCATTCCTGAAAAAATCCTTCCTGCTTCCGTTATTGAAACTAACTTCAATAATCCGGCAATTGCTTTCCGGGTCGCTGAACGGCAGGTTGCTGAGCCAGTCATACACATTCATGCGGTTACAGCCACCGCTCGAGCAGTTACCATGACTCTGGCAACCCCCGGGAGCACCATTCTTTGACGTACCACAAGTTCCGCAACCCATATAATGGCCAATTAAATTATTAAAATAAGGTGAGGAGGAAACCAGCGGCGGGGGGATCACAATTCAGCTTCGAACGATGTCACCAGCGTATTCGGTATATACTGATGCGGCATTGAAACAATCGTTTGGTCTTATCTTTTTCCCCGATATAGGAAGAAAGGCTCAACCTGCTAAACTTGTTATATTTTGACTATAAAATGATCCATTTAGTAAATCCCGGCAATAGGCTTTATCCCTCAATTGAGCAAAATTAACGATTTGTTGTTAATAATGTGATATAACCTTATGGAAAGTGCATGAAACATCATTTTGGCATTGGCATTGCGTTCAATATAATAAGTGGCCTTGTCCAGTTCCCGGATGATGGATTCCTGCTGTCCAAGGGTGCAAAGTTTGTTGAGCCGCCGGGCAAAATCGGTCTCTGCCCTTAACTGGTCTGATATTTCCCCTTTTTCTTCCACTTGGCTCACCCTTATTTTAACAGTTTGTTCCAGCAAATGAATGAAGTATTTTATGAACTGTTTTTGCTTTTCCCTCCCCATTTTGGCAGTCTCATCTATCCATTTCACCTGGGCCAGGGGGCCTGTTTTGATAATGGCATTCATCCATTCCCGCAGCATGTGGAGCCAGTCATCCTCGGCATGTTGCAGCAATAGTAATGCCTCGCGGTAATTTCCTTCCGCCACTGCGGCGATCTGCATGGCCTTTTTTACAGGCACCCCTGACCTTAATTCCAGCGCTGCTTCAACTTCGGGTTTCATTAAACGCCTGATTTTTACCAGTTGTGTCCTGGAAATGATAGTAGGCAATACCAGGTCCTCATTTTCCGCCACGATTATAAATAAGGTGCTGGGGGGTGGCTCCTCGATGAGTTTCAGTAATTTATTGCCTTCCTTGCCAAGGAATTCGGGCATCCACAAGATGAGTATCTTGTATTCGCTTTCAAAACTCTTGAGGTTCAGTTTGCGGATGATATCGGTGCATTCATTGGCTGTAATGTTTCCCTGCTTGTTCTCGGCACCAATGAATTGCAGCCAGTCGTATACATTGGCATAGGGGTCATGCTGTATAAAGGCCCGCCAGTCTTTGATGTAGTCGGTACTGATGGGTTTTTCCCCGGTCTTTTTGGTGATCACTGGATAGGAAAAATGAATATCCGGGTGCACCAGCTGGCCGGCTTTGGTGCAGGCGGGACATTCGCCGCAGGAGTCATTTAAAGTTGAAGGTTGATTGTTAAAGTTTGCCCTTCGGCTTTTCTCCGGGTGATGTTGGGGTTCTTCTCCGAAAAGGGAGGCGGCCTGTATGGCAGACAGGTTTTTTCCGTTCACCTTTTCACATACAATATACTGGGCAAAAGCTAAGGCCAGGGCAAGGGCTCCGCTGCCTTCTTTTCCCAGGAACAGGAGGGCGTGGCTGAGCCTGTTTTGCCTAACCAGTTGCACCAGTTGCTCTTTGGTGTCCTTTTGTCCGATTACCGATTCGAATTGCACAATTACAAATATAACTCAAGTTGACCGGGTACCGGGCAGCATCGTATAATTAATAGGGTTCAGGGTAGGGCCAGGTAGGGGTCAGGGTGCTACCATCTGTGTTAATTAACACA
>JANYAL010000073.1 GCA_025361325.1 Bacteroidota bacterium | reverse complement strand
AGCATAAATTCAGTTTACAATCTGGCATTTATAAATCTCTAATTATCGATCACGTCCTTATAAATAATATTTATCAACAACAATTCTTATTTCTTTATTTCTCCAGCATCTCAAATATTTCTCTCAGAACTTTCTTGTCATTAAATTCATATTTCACACCCTTGACCTCTTGGTACTTTTCATGTCCTTTGCCAGCTATAAGAATAATATCATTGCTCCCAGCGAGATAGACTGCTGTTTTGATTGCTTCTCGTCTGTCTGCAATTGAAATGACCTTTTTTTTGGCAGCAGCTACTAATCCCGCTTGCATATCAGTTATTATTGCTAAAGCTTCTTCATCCCTTGGGTTATCAGCAGTGAGGATAACTCTGTCACTGTATTCACAGGCTACAGCAGCCATTACTGGCCTTTTCATTTTATCCCTGTTACCTCCGCAACCTACCACAGTAATAACCTGCTCATTCCCTTTACGCAGTTTTTGTATTGTAGCCAATACATTCAGCAAAGCATCAGGTGTATGGGCATAATCGACAATTCCGATAATGCCGTAACCACTGCTAACCTGGTAATCGAACCTCCCTTCTGCTCCATCCAGGTTGCTCAATATTTCCAGCACCTTTTCCTCATTTTGGTCAAGGCATATTGCTGCACCATACACAGCCAGAAGGTTATAAGCATTAAATTCACCGATCAGGCGAAAATAGACTTCCCTTTCATTCAGGATCATGTGAAGGCCCAGAAGACTATTTTCCAGAATCTTTCCTTTAAAATCAGCCTGGGTTTTTAAACCATAAGCATATTTTTTTGCCGCCGTATTCTGCAACATCACCATTCCTCTTTTATCATCAACATTACTGATGGCGAAGGCAGAGGCTGGAAGATTGTCAAACCAGGATTTTTTCACTCTGATATATTCATCAAAAGTTTGATGATAATCCAGGTGATCATGCGTGATATTACTGAACAATGCACCAGCAAAGTGCAGACCACCGATTCGATGCTGATGAATAGCATGGCTGCTGCATTCCATGAATACATATTTGCATCCTGCATCAGCCATCTCTCTAATTAATTTATTCAAAGAGATCGTATCAGGTGTAGTATGCGTTGCATCGATAACCTTATACCCCATCTGAATTTGGATGGTACTTATCAATCCCGATTTATATCCTAAAGCAGTAAAGAGTTTCCAGAGCAAAGTTGTAATGGTAGTTTTACCATTAGTACCTGTCACTCCCACAAGTATGACACGTAAAGAGGGCTCCTTATAGAAATGATGGCTGATAAACCCGGCAGCAATCGCCGTGTCTTCAACCTGAATATAATTGATCTGATCATGTATCAAATCCGGCAAATATTCGCATACCACTGCAATCGCTCCATTAGAGATAGCATTCTCTATATAAGCATGACCATCAGAATTTGTTCCTTTTATAGCTATAAAACAAGAGCCCTGTTCTGCCTTTCGAGAATCGATTACTAGGGTACTAATAGGAACATCTGTATTACCTACTACGGCCCGGATTGAAACCTTATATAGTATATCCTGCAGTTTCAATTAAGTATCAATGAAATGGTTTGCGCTTTTTTAAATATTGATCCTTCCTCAGGGAATTGATTAAATACCCTGCCTTTCCCGCTTATGGTAACTTTCAATCCCGTATTTTCCAATAAATACACCGCGTCTTTCAATCCCATTCCGACAACGTTAGGGGTTACAGAATCGGATCTTGACATTGAAATGGGCGGTGTATATAATATTCCTGAATTATTCTTTAATAGCATGGACCTCCAGTAGCCAAAAGTGGCTGAATCAGTGAATGGCAGATCAAGCTTACTGAAAATAGAATTCCAGTCATTTTTTAAGCCACAATAATGAAATGGAATACTGTCCTGTCTGTCTTTTTTAGGTATATATTTTTTACTCCCAAAGTAGCGTGAATAAATCCTGTCGCTGATCGATTTAAAAACCGAACCAGCAACATCGGCACCATAGTACAACTTTGAATCCTTGCTGTTTTGTACAACAACTGCTATGGTATATTGAGGATGTTCAGATGGGAAAAACCCTATGAAAGATGCTTGGTAAGTTTTATTCCCTTTATTATAACCTTTGTTGTTATCCGCAGTAACAGCAGTTCCTGTTTTACCCGATATGGAATAAGCGGTATTAAAAACCACTTTATGGGCGGTGCCCCGGACACTGTCCACAACAGCTTTAAGGCATTCCTTAAGCTGCGCTAAAGTTTCATCACTACAGATCTTTTCTACAACAATTTTAGGTTGAATAGTTCTGATCTCAACACCGAATTCCTTTATGGAACTGACCAAATATGGCTGCATCATTTTACCATTATTAGCAATGGCATTGTATAACATGAGCATATTCAGGGGCGTCACCAGTTCTTCATACCCATGAGCCATAAAAGGGATTGTTGTTGCATTCCAGCTTTTGCTCCCAGCCTTTTTAATTGAGGGCATACCGGATGAAGCAGTAATATCAATACCGGTCAGTGTATCCAGGTGAAGATGGTGAAGATGTTCAATGAAGTTGGCTGGATGATTATGATAATATTGGTCTGCCAGTTTAGCAAAAGCAACATTGCTGCTCCGGGTAAATGCTTCTTTTACTGTAATAATTCCGTTGCCTGTGTGTGAATCCCTGATCTTCAAACCATAAAAATCCCTGATCCCATTTTCACAATCTACTTTAGTATTAATATCAACATATTTATCTTCCAATAAACACAACAAAGTAGCCAGTTTAAAAATGGATCCCGGTTCTGTACATTTACCAATACCATAATTCAGATCCTCAGTATAGGAACCATCCTTTTGTTTGCCCAGGTTTGCAATAGCCTTGATCTTCCCAGTGGCTGTTTCCATAACAACAGCCGTGCCATGAAGAGTTTGATTACTCACTAACATTTTCATTAAAGCATCTTCTGTTACATCTTGCATATATGTATCCAGTGTGGAAACGATATCTTTTCCGTTCTCTGGCTCCACCACAGCACCATCTACTGGCATATATGCCCCAGCAACATACCGATACAGGAGCTGCCCGGAATTTCCTTTTAATAAACTGTCATACCTTTCTTCCAACCCAACGTTCTTT
>JANYAL010000071.1 GCA_025361325.1 Bacteroidota bacterium | reverse complement strand
CCGGAACCACCAGTATACAAAAAAGAATACCGATGTAAAGATGAAAAGGGAGATCAGGGTTCCGACATGACCGCCGGGATCTTTCATATACCCGATAAGCTCGTCCATACTGATGAGGTAGGCCAGGAAAAAATTAGCAATGATGAAGGATATGAGGAAGAACACCACGAATTTAATCGTCCGTTTCCTTATCTTCTCCCCGTTCCAGGGCATGGCCTTCAGTTGCTTTTGACGGGGGGCATCGCCGTCGATCCAGTATTCAATCTTGCGGAACACCATTTCCATGAAAATGGTCTGCGGGCAGGCCCATCCGCAGAATACCCTTCCGAACACAACGGTGAAGAGAATGACGAACACCACAAAGGTGAGCATGCCTATTCCGAAGATAAAAAAATCCTGGGGCCAGAACACCATGCCGAAGATTATGAACTTGCGTTCCAGAACATTCAGCATGAACAAAGGTTCATCATTGACCTTGATGAAGGGAAGGGAAAAGAAGACCAGCAGATAAAAAATACTGAACCAGGTGCGGAGATTGTATAAACGGCCTTTCGGTCTTTTGGGGTTTATATAATTGCGTTTACCCTCTTTGGAGATGGTAGCAACAGAATCCCGGTAAGATCCCCTTTGATCCAATACAGTTGTTTCTTCCATTTTTGTATAATGCTCCTATTTTTTATGCATGACCGTGTCTTTCACAGCAGGTTTGACGGTATCCGTTTCTGCGGACTTCGCCGAATCTGTTCCCGGAACCGGAGGTGCCTCCGTATAAAGATCTCCCTGTGGTGCTTTTGGATTGGGCAGGTTGGTACCCCTGAGCGATTTTACATAACTTGCCAGGAAACTGATCTCCTTTGGCGTGTACACCTGGTTCCAGGCCTGCATCCCCTTATCGGGGTAGCCATGCTTGATGGATTGGTAAATATCATTCAGGGATCCTTTATGTAGCCAGTAATCATCGGTCAGGTTTGGTCCGCTATTGCCCTGGCCCTGCGGACCATGGCAACTCATACACAAAGAAGGTGTCGTGAATATCCCACTGGCCCATGCCAGCCCTGCAGCATCAGCCATCGGTACGTTGTTCTCATCGATCCTGTCCTTATTCTTTGCCTCAAAGGCTTCCTTGGCCATTCTGGCATTTTCCATCTCGGCAGTGTATTCTTCGCTGGGGTTCTTGCCAAATCCAAAGACATGGAAATTCAGCAGGTATATAGCGGCTACGCCTATCGTGAAAATAAATCCGTATTTCCACCAGGGGGGCAGGGCATTATCCAGTTCCTGTATGCCATCGTAGTTATGGTCCATAAGCACATCCGCTTCCTGCTCTACCGGAATGGCTTTTGTGAACAATCGTTTGTCGAGCCGGCCCCACCACGCACTGAACCGTGATGAGGTAGCCGGCGCATTTACCTTTTCCGGCAATAGCTCAGTATACATGCGGCGGATGGAAAAAGCGAGGAACAGGATAGCGACCAGTTCCATTCCGATCACCGTAACGAACAGGTAGAAAGTGGTTTCGGACAATCCGCCGTAATTGGGTATCTCCTTTACCACCTGCCCGGCATTGGCATCCTGCGCAAATCCGGCCTGGCCCAACAACGAGAGGCCCAGTAAAATGATCACGGCAGCAGCACCGGGCGTTTTCTTGTTCTTGTCCAATATCTGCCTGCCCAGCACCACCAGCACCTGCCCCATTCCCCAGATCACAAAAGCCAGCAAGATTGAGATGATCAACAGCAATACAGCCAGTTGATTAAAATCGGATACCACGGTCGTCTCGGCCGTCTTGGCAGCACCCTGTGCTAGTACAGCATTTATTACAGGCAGTGTCAATACCGTCAGGATTAACCGCTTCGTTATCGATTGATTCATAAGCATACCAAATATTTAAAAGGTTGAAATAGTTATTTCCTCATTGTCGAAAGGGATCTCCGACAATTGCCGTACTTTTTCCTTCCCCATGCGCTTTACTCCATAGAGCAGCACTACAAAAAAGAGGAAAAAGATAAAGAGCGAAACCATCGGGTAAATATCCACGTGGTCAATTGTTTCGGCATATTGGCTGATGTATCTGAACATGGTCTATTGGTTTTTTGCAGGTGTGTTATTTTTTTTGATATCTGATCCCAGGCGTTGCAGGTAGGCGATCAGTGCAATTACTTCTTTTTTGGGTGAAACCATGATGCTGTCTGTTCGCTGCAGGTTGTCTGCAATGTTCTTTGACTGTTCAACCAGGTCAGCGAGGGCCCGTTTCTCGTATCCTTTTTCATAAGGTACGCCCAGTGTTTGCATGGCTTTTATCTTGGCCTCGGTGGTAGAGGCGTCCAGATCCTGCTCCAGCATAAAAGCATAGGAGGGCATAATGGAACCTTCGCTCATTGAAGATGGTTCGCGCAGGTGGCGGAAATGCCAGCCATCCGATTTCTTTAGGTTACCTGTAGCATCCCCCTCACGGGCCAGGTCGGGACCCGTTCTCTTACTTCCCCACTGAAACGGATGATCATAAACAAATTCACCGGCCTTGGAATATTCACCATAGCGTTCCGTTTCACTGCGGAAAGGACGTATCATCTGTGAGTGGCACAGGTAGCAGCCTTCCCGTACATAAATATCCCTGCCCTGCAATTCAAGGGGCGTATAGGGTTTCACACTGCTGATGGTGGGTATATTCGATTTAATCAGGAAAGTTGGCACCATTTCAACGATACCACCAATGAGGATCACTACCAGGCTCAGGATCATCAACTGTACCGGCCTTCTTTCTATCCAGCGATGCCAGTGTTCGCCTGTATGGGTCACATATATCTTTTCAAGCGGAGCTGCTTCAGCGGCTTCGTTGGCAACCAGTTTACCTGCTTTCACCGTTTTATAGAGGTTATACACCATTAACAGGGCACCTACCAGGTACAGGGTACCGCCCATGGAACGCATGGCATAGAAGGGCTTCATATAAGTAACGGTCTCCAGGAAAGTATATTTGAGCTGGCCTGCCTCGGTGAACTGCTTCCACATCAGGCTTTGCTGAATACCCGCCCAGTACATGGGAATGGCATAGAACAATATACCCAGGGTTGCCAGCCAGAAATGACGGTTAGCCATCTTCCGCGAATAGAGATCTGTTTTGAAGATCCGCGGTATCAGCCAGTAGAGAACACCAAAAGTGAGCATGCCGTTCCATCCCAATGCGCCAATATGTACATGCGCAATCGTCCAATCAGTATAGTGACTGATTGCGTTTACACTTTTCAATGCAAGCATGGGCCCTTCAAAAGTGGCCATACCATATGCTGTAACGGCAACGACCATGAATTTCAGAATCACATCATCCCTTACCCTGTCCCAGGCACCGCGTAAAGTGAGTAGGCCGTTGATCATACCTCCCCAGCTTGGAAAGATCAGCATGAAGGAGAACACCACGCCCAGGGATTGCGCCCAGTTGGGTAGCGCGGTATATAAAAGGTGGTGCGGGCCTGCCCAGATGTACAGGAAAATCAACGCCCAGAAGTGTATGATAGAAAGCCGGTAAGAATAGACCGGGCGGTTAGCCGCTTTGGGAAGATAATAATACATAAGTCCCAGGTAAGGTGTGGTCAGGAAGAAGGCTACCGCATTATGCCCGTACCACCATTGTACCAGGGCGTCCTGTACACCGGCATACCAGGAATAGCTTTTCAGAAAGGTAACCGGCAATTCAAAAGAATTCACGATATGCAACACAGCTACCGTAACGAATGTTGCGATATAGAACCAGATGGCAACATACAGGTGTTTTTCCCTTCGCTTGATGATGGTGCCAAACATGTTCCAGCCGAAGACCACCCATATCAGTGCGATGGCTATGTCGATGGGCCATTCCAATTCAGCATATTCCTTTCCGGATGTGATGCCCAGGGGCAGGGTCAGGGCAGCGGACACAATGATAAGCTGCCATCCCCAGAAATGAATTTTGCTAAGGGTGTCGCTGAACATCCTCGCCTTGCACAGGCGCTGGAGGGAATAATAAACCCCCATGAAGATGCCATTACCCACAAAGGCAAATATCACCGCATTGGTATGCAGGGGACGAAGCCTGCCGAATGACCCGTACTGGGTTATGTTCAGGGAAGGAAATACGAGTTGAAGTGCCACCCAGATGCCAGCAAGCATGCCCACAATGCCCCATAGCATGGTGGCATAGGCAAAATTGCGTACTATCTTGTTGTCGTAATAAAATTTTTCTACCTGCATGTTTGTGTTATTTGTATGGAGTTAAGGTTTGGTTGCCGGGATCTCTGTCTTGCTTTCAGCATCATCGAATAGCATGCGTACGGAGGGTGTATAATCATCGTCATACTGGCCGGTCCGGACACTCCACAGAAAAGCGGCCAGGAAACCACCGACTACGAGTATACTGATCCCGATTAGTATGAATAAAGCGCTCAAAATTGAATGATTGACTGATAACTGTTGGCCAAAAATAAAATTACCCTTTACGTTCCGGGGTGAGTAATATCAAAGTGCCGGATGATTTTAATCATTTTGCACCAACAAACCCCTGTATCGTGCACTGAGTGTGGATAAGAGGGTGACCAGCAGGACGATACTGATACTGCTGATAGGCATGAGTATGGCTGCTACCATGGGTGAAAGCAGTCCCTGTACGGCAAAAAATATACCCACCAGGTTATACAGGATGGAAAAGATGAAACTGGCAAGTACGATCTTTTTTCCTGACCTGGCATAGCTTAGGAACTTATCAAGCATATTCAGTTTTTCCCCGTCCAGGATGGCGTCGCAGGCCGGTGTAAAGCGGGCGGAATTATCACTTACCGCGATCCCCACATCGCTCTGCATCAATGCCCCCGCATCATTCAGCCCGTCGCCCAGCATGAGCACCCTGGTATGGTCCTGCTGGATGGAACGGATATACTCCAGCTTCTCCTGCGGGGTTTGCCTGAACCTGATTACCGTTCCTTCTCCGAACATGCAACGAATATTCTCCAGCTCGGCAGCATTATCACCCGAGAGCACATGTGTGATGTACTGTTGTTCCTTTAACCGGCCTACCATGTCTTCCATCCCTTCCCGGTAATGGTTATTTATACTGAACCTGCCCATGTGAACATCGTTTACCATTACGTGCACATGCGAACCGGTATCATAGGATACCAGGCCGGGTTCAAGCCGGTTCAGGTATGCCGCTGAACCCAGCTTTACCATAATATCATTCACCCGTGCTTCCATACCCAGACCAGGATATTCCCTGAACTGCAGGGCAGGAATTGCATTATCGACACCCGCGGGCAACCAGGAAGCGATTACCTTGCTCAATGGATGGGAAGACTGCCGTACTATTTGCTTCACCGAAAGCATCTCCTTTGCGGATAAGGGACAACCCTCATAGCTTACCCGTGATACATGGCCCTGCGTGAGGGTACCGGTCTTGTCAAAAACGACCTGGCCGATATTGGCAAGGGATTCAATAACCCCTGCATGCTTCAGGTAGCATTTGTTCTTGCCGAAAATGCGAAGCATATTACCGAAAGTAAAAGTGGCAGAGAGCAAGAGCGAACAGGGACAAGCAACAATGAGAATTGCAGTCACCGCAGGCAACAATTTTGCAGGATTGTTCATCCACCAATACCCGGCGGTTGCAAAAGCAATGACAAACAATACCCCTGTAAAGTACCGGCTCCAGGGATGTATGAATGAGGCCCTGGTATTCTTCTTCGCAGTGAAAACATCGTTATTCCATAAACGGGTGATATAACTTTGAGAGGCTTCATTCAAAACGGCCAGTTCAATGACACTACCCATTTGTTTTCCGCCGGCATAGATCAGTTCGCCTTTTTGTTTGCTGACGGGAATATGCTCCCCGCTGACAAAACTGTAATCAATCCGGGCATCCCCTGTAAGCAGAACTGCATCGGCAGGGATCATCTCTTCATTACGGATAATCATATGTTCGCCTTTCTGCAATTTGGTGACCGGGATGTTCTGCTCCGTTCCGTTCCGGATTACCGTTACCCCAAGCGGAAAATAAGAGCGGTAATCCCTGTCGAATGCTAAGGAGGAATAGGTCTTGTCCTGAAACCAGCGGCCAGCCAGCATGAAGAAGACGATGCCGGTGCCGGAGTCGAGGTAACCTGCACCATGGCCTGAGATGATCTCGTAATAACTTCTGCCATAGGTAACTAGTATCGCCAGGGCAATAGGTGCATCAATATTCAGGTAACGTTGCCGCAGCCCCTTCCAGGCAGCCGTAAAGAACCCGGAAGCGCTGTAGAATAATACCGGTAAACTCAAACCAAAATTGAGCCAGGTAAAGGTCTCCCGCAACCCCCCTTGTTCTATTTTCCCGGATGAAAAATATTCCGGAAAACTAAGCATCATGATATTAGCAAAGCAAAACCCGGCCACACCAATCCGGTAGATCTTAGTACGTTTGTACACCGCAGCATGCTTTTTAGTATTGTCCTGCAGACTAATATAGGGTTCGTACCCGATGAATGCCATCAGCTCCACGATCCTGCGCAGGGTAACAGACCTGGGATCGAACACAATGAAGACCTCCTTTCGCTGAAAATCCACTTGTGAACGGATGACGCCCGGTTCAAGCCTGTGCAGGTTCTCCAGCAGGTAGATACAAGAGGAACAATGCATCTGGGGGATCGAAAAACTCACATTCACCTGGGTATCGCTGCTGAACATGACAAGCCGCTTTGCCATATCCCCGTCATCGAGGTATGCAAAACGCTCAGACCGGAATTTACCCTTTGCCTTAATACCCGGGTTCTTGTAGAGGTTATAATAGGTACAGAGGTTATTCTCATTCAGCAGGAGGAATACCTGCCGGCAGCCCTCACAGCAAAAATGATGCTCGTCCTGCAGTATATCTGCTTCGCAGTCCTCACCGCAATGATAACAGGGAGCCGCCTTAAAACCTGCCGGGTTCTGCATGGTACTATTGGTTTTACATGACCTGTACCTGACAGGTTCAGGCCTTTTCAAAAATAAAAATGCCGCTTCATAAGACTATGAGCGGCTTAGTTAGACAGAAACTATCGAACACTTTTATGGGGACATGTGTTCAACCCTAAGAATGTATACAGGGGGCAAAATGAAAATAAGGCAGTTGCCATTGGCCATACACCTGCCAGCCCCCACCAACTGTTGAAATATATTCCTGCAAATCCTATGATGAGACCCAGTAATAAACGGATGACACGGTCCTCATTTCCCATATTACTTTGCAATCCCTTCATGTAACAGATTTGTATCAGCTACAAAGTTGCCTTGTAGTGATAATTATTTACATGATACGAGTCAAAAAAGTATATGATATTAATCATGAAAAAAAATACTGAACAACCCGGGCATGTGTTGAAGGGAAGAAAGGATCATCATTTTTCAAATAACCATTTGAAGGGCCGGTAGGGTTTTTCGGGCTGGAGGTTGAATTTGGCAATACTGTTCTTCTGGATATACGCTACAGCTTCGTCAATGGAATCGGTAACGAGGAAGAGGTTCTCGTCGCCGGGCGAGATAGTGCCCTCGGCTTTAAGCCTGTTGATGTGGGCGATCAGGTCCTTGTGGTATTCAGTATCAAAGATCACGATGGGAAATTCACTGATCTTACGGGTTTGTATCAGCGTAAGGGCCTCAAAATATTCATCGAGGGTGCCAAATCCGCCGGGCATGACCACGAAGGCAAAGGAATATTTAATTAACAGTGTCTTTCTAACAAAAAAGTACTTGATATTTACCCATTTGTCCAGGTAAGGATTGGGTTTCTGCTCCATGGGCAGCACAATATTGCATCCCACACTCCTGCCTCCTACCGCTTTGGCTCCTTTATTGGCAGCTTCCATGATACCGGGACCACCGCCGGTCATGATGGTAAACCCCAGTTCGGCAATACGCCCCGAGAGTTCTTCTGCCTGTTCATAATAAGGGTGGCCATCCTTAAACCTGGCCGATCCAAATACCGTTACACAGGGGCCCACAAAATGCAGTGCCCTGAATGCCTTAATGAATTCCAGCAGTACATTCAAAGAAAAAGTGAATTCCTTCCAGCGGTTTTGCGGACCAGATAAGAACTTAATCTCCGACTTTGCACTTTTTTTAATTGCTGTTTCAGCCATATCTCCTTTTTTCTACCAAACCTACCGTTTTTTTTATTTCCACGGCAATATATACCTCACTTATGAGAAATGAATAACGGCATCTTAAGGGAATTGATCATGGTTGCAGCAAAACTTTTCCTGAACAATTCAGAGAATATGGAACGTGAATACGCCCCGATCACTACAATGCTTTGCGGTTGCTCGGCCATCCAGATCCTGAAATCCTTTTTATCAGACAGCGGCAGTTTCTGGATCCTCAACCTGGGATAATGCTGGGATACCAGTTCAGTTACCATACTGTATCCGGGGAAATCCTCCGGTTCATTAATATGATTCCCAATGGCAAGCAAGATGGTCTCCTGTGCGGCAATTTCAGGAAAGAGATACGCGAATTGCTTCAGGGCAAATGTTGCGGATTCACTTCCGTCATAGGCGAGGACTGTCTGACCGGGCTCTGTGAATTGTTCAGGCACCAGCAATACCGGGCACTCTGCTTTCTTCAGCACTTCCTCCAGGTAAAAATTAGGCTGTTTCTTCTGCACATTTTCATAGAACAACTCACTGCTCACCAGTAATACATCAGCGTACCGGCTTTCTTCAATTAAGGAGGTAAGGGCCATAACATCATTGTCCTTGTGCACCCGGTACTCCAGTCCCTCTTTTAAACAGGCTTCTTCGAACAACTGGATGTTCCTGTTAACCAGTTCATCATCCTGGTTGCGCATCAGCCATTCGGGCATCAGGGCAATACCCTCCATACCGCTGAAAGCAAGGAGTTTTGAATAATCCACCGGACTTAAAAAGATACCGGCCAGTAATACCTGTTGTTGCCGGTTGATGTATTTGGCAAATTCAAATGCCCCGTGCGGAAAATGCTCCCCGTCCAGGGCCATAATCATTTTTTTCATATTGCGTTGGTTAAATGTTACATAAACCTGTTGCCATCACAAAGCTA
>JANYAL010000068.1 GCA_025361325.1 Bacteroidota bacterium | reverse complement strand
GCGTTTTTATTACCGGCTTTTCCCAAAGATGTTTAACTTTAACCATGAACCGGCCATTATCATACCTGATCTTTATTTGCGGATTATGCTTATCCTGCAACAACGATAGGAAAAGCACACCGCTCACGGATACAGATGTGGCTACCGCCTTCATACGTGACATACTCGACAACAACCCCGACGCCGCAGAACCCTACCTCCTGGCTGATGAATCCAACAGGCAGTATTTCCAGATCATCCGGGAACAATACCGAAAAAAGAACAAGACGGAACTGGAGAAATATAAGAATGCCGATATCATCATCAACGAGATCAGTAATGTTAGCGACAGTATCAGCATCGTTAACTACAGCAACAGTTATGACCGTTCCCTTATAAATAAACTCAAACTTGTTCGGATCAACGGCAAATGGCAGGTTGACCTGAAATACACGTTTGCGGGAAATTAGTAACAGCACACTATGATCAGAAACATATTACTGGTTGCACTGGGCGGCGCCTTGGGTTCTGTGTTCAGGTATGCCGCATCTCTCTTAATCCATGCACGATATTTTCCCTGGCCAACACTGGCCGTGAACATCATCGGTAGTTTCATCATCGGTCTTGTACTGGCATACAGCATACGGGAGGAATCCTTCCTGTATAACTGGAAACTGTTCCTGGCAACCGGTATCTGCGGCGGCTTTACAACTTTCTCAGCCTTCTCGCTGGAAAATATGGAACTGCTGCAGAACGGAAAATATCTATATGTGATACTGTATATTACAGCCAGTATCGTATTCGGAATTGCTGCTGCCTGGGGGGGATACAGGTTGGTGCAGTGAGCATTGGGATATCAGTGGGCAGTTGCCGGAGGGCCAAGCTCTTCATTGAAACCAGGATCAATAATACCAAAATTTTAATTATATTATGTACGTACAACATCCCTGGCACGGGGCACCTTACGGAGACAAAGCACCCCAGACTGTAAATGGCATCATCGAGATCCCACAGGGTTCCAAGACTAAATACGAGATCGATAAGAAGACCGGCCTGCTGAAACTGGACCGGGTGATCTTTTCTTCCTTCCACTACCCTGTTAACTATGGTTTCATTCCGCAAACCCTGGGGCAGGATGGCGACCCGCTGGACATACTGGTGATCTGCAGCGAAAGTATACAGCCCCTTTGCCTGGTGGAAGCTACCGTAATCGGTAATATGCAGATGATCGACAACGGCGAACACGACGACAAGATCATTGCCGTGGCTTCCACCGATCCTGCCGTGAACTATATCACAGGCATACATGAACTGCCCAAACATTTTACGGCCGTATTGCGTAACTATTTTGAACAGTATAAGGTATTGGAAAATAAAAAAGTGGAAATAGATGAATTCCAGGATGCAATAGCTGCATATGCTGTCATTGAAACAGCCATTGCGTACTATAAAGCTGAATTTAAGAAATGACCATTAAAAAATTACATATGGATGTTCAGACCATTCTTATCATCATCGTGATAGGTATCGCAGCAGGTATGCTGAGCGGATTAGTGGGCGTTGGCGGTGGTATCATCATCGTTCCCTCCCTCGTTTATTTTATCGGCTTCAGCCAAAAGACAGCCCAGGGCACTTCGCTGGGTCTGATCCTATTACCTGTAGGCATACTGGCCGTACTGCAATATTATAAGCAGGGGCATATAGACATGCGGGTAGTGTGCATACTTGCCCTAGGTTTCATCGCAGGCAGCTATTATGGCAGCAAAATAGCGCTTAGCCTGCCCCAGGATACTGTGAAAAAGATCTTCGCCGGATTGATGATACTGGTGGCTTTGAAAATACTTTTCCTCGACAGGCCGCAAACTGCCTCCGTACCAGACAAAGCTGCCCGTGATTTGAACCAGGACCAGGAAACCCGGATACCCGGTAATGACCACCTGCAACCGAAGACCTGACCCTGACTTTCAGGCACCATGTGGAATCCGGCGGTACAGGACATCTTATCAACAGACCAACCCTTTTATTGCACGTGAACAGCAGGTACAAAGAAATGAATGATCAGGAACTACTTCATAGGTTCTATGGCGATCATGACAATGAATGGCTGGGCATCTTGCTGCAACGTTATACGATGCTTTTGCTGGGCGTTTGCATGAAATACCTGAAAAATGAGGAAGATGCCAGGGACTGTGTGCAACAGGTATTCTTAAAGGCCATCAGCGAACTGCATAAATACAAAGTGGATTATTTCAAAAGCTGGATCTACATGGTGGCCAAGAACCATTGCCTGATGAAACTTCGCAATAACCACAACCATACGGCTGCCCTGAACGATGAGATCATGGCAACGCCCGATGAAACGCTGGATAAGACCAATCACCTGGAGAAGGATAAAAAAATGACGGATTTGTCAGTGGCGCTTCAGCATCTGAACAGGGAGCAGCAACTATGCGTAACTTTGTTCTACCTGCATAAAAAGAGCTACCAGGAAATCGCAGACCAGACCACATACAGTATGATGCAGGTGAAAAGCCATATTCAGAACGGCAAAAGGAACCTGAAACGGCTGATGGAGGATCGGGAGGGCGGGGGAAGAAGTTGACAGAGGGAGGTGGCAGTGAGCAGTTGGCAGTTGGCAATGGGCAGTAAAAAGTAAATATATAAGTTCTAATGAACGATGACTTAAAAGACATATTATCCAACCTGAACAGGGAGATTGAGCAGGACAAGCTACTTGATTACCTCCATAAAAAACTGCCGGCACCGGAAGCCCACGAGGTGGAAAAACAGATGGCGGACGATGCATTTGTGAATGATGCCGTTGAAGGACTGGAAGCATTCAATAAAAAACAAGACCTCCCCTCCTATGTGGAACTGCTTAACCGGGATCTCCGGAAGCAACTCAAAAAAAAGAAAGCCAGGAAAGATAAGCGCAAACTTAAAGACCAGCCCTGGGTGTATTTCACCATAATCCTCCTTCTCATTCTGACCATTATATGTTTTGTGCTTGTCAAGAAATATTTTAATAATCCTTAATATTAAAGCTTCGATTTATCCCTTCCAAAAAGACTTATTGAAAATCTTATTCATACTTTCCCCGATAATCATTTAATTGAAGAGCTTTTCCGACCCGGTCTGAATTACTTTTATTATGTTATCAGTACGTCATTAGTACGGTAAATAC
>JANYAL010000066.1 GCA_025361325.1 Bacteroidota bacterium | reverse complement strand
TGGCCAGCTGGTATGATAACAACAAACTGGAGATCTGGACATCAACCCAGGTACCCGGCTCTGTCATGAATGAGTTTCCCAAAAAGTATGGAGTGCCGGAGGAAAACCTTAAACTGAATGTACTATTCAATGGTGGCGGTTTTGGAAGAAGACTATATACCGATTTTATTCATGAGGCCGTGCAGCTGACTAAGAAGATCAACAAACCGGTTAAAGTGATCTGGACCCGGGAAGACGATACCAGGATGGGGCCTTTCCGCCCCATGACCTTCTCTGCACTCAAAGGCGCCCTGAATGCTGAAGGCAGGGCCATTGCTTTTCAGCATAAGGTCATCTCTCCCACCCTGGGCGGAAAAAAAGATTATGATAAGACCCGTGCAGACGGCACCATGACCGAGGGTATCAGTGAGCAGAAATATGAGATTCCGAATATGAAGAATCTGTTCGTGTATCACTATTTTCCAATCCCAACAGCCGCCTGGCGTTCGGTTACCAGTTCCACCCTGGCGTTTGCGCATGAATGTTTTATTGATGAAATGGCTGTGAAAGCCGGGAAGGACACCCTGGCTTTTCGCCTGGACATGCTTACAAAAGAATCAGGTGCAAGGGATATTTTATCAAAGCTTAAAACAGTTTCCCACTGGGACAAACCATTACCCACAGGATGGGGAAGAGGGGTGGCACAATATGAATTCTTTGCAGGACATGCCGGCTATGCGGTAGAAGTTTCCAAAAAGGGCGGGGGCATAAAAATTGAAAAAGTGTTTGCGGTAATTGACCTGGGTACCGTGGTGAACCCCGATACCGTAGAGGCACAGGTACAGGGTGCTGCCGTAATGGCCTTAACAGCAGCCACAAAAAGTGGTATCACCTTTCAAAAAGGGCAAACGGTTCAGGATAATTTTAACAATAACGAACTGATCGGTATACATGAAATACCAGCAGTTGAAGTACATATACTGGCCAACGGAGGCAGCCGTATCCGGGGGGGCGGTGAGCCGGGATTACCACCCTTTGCACCTGCATTATGCAATGCCATATTTGCTGCAACCGGTATCCGGATCAGGAGATTGCCATTTGATATTGAAAACATAAGCTAACCCCTTTAACAGATCCGGCTCAACTTAAAAACAAATACGGCAGATACACTTCATAGAGAAAGGTCAGTTAACCAATTTACTTTCACCGGATGAAAGAGATCAAAGACATCATACTCGCTTTTGAAGCCGCAACCAGGCAAAATAAAAGGTCGGCCCTTGCCACGGTGGTGCATATTGAAGGTTCTTCGTACCGGAGGCCTGGAGCAAGGATGCTGGTCACTGAGGATGGTGAAATGACCGGGGCCATCAGCGGCGGCTGTCTGGAAGGGGATGCCCTGAATAAAGCATTCCTGGCCATAACACAGCAAAAAAAAAGACTGGTGACCTATGATACCACGGATGAGGATGATGCCAAACTGGGCATACAGTTAGGCTGCAACGGAATTGTGTCCATTTTGTTTGAACCTGTAAAGGCTGAAGAACACAATAACCCGATCGGGATATTAGGGGATTCCATACAAGAACGCAACGCATCTGTACTGATCAACGGGTATTCAAAGAATAATGAAATGCATTATGGTACAACCAGTTTTTCGCTGTTACCCGCAAGGGTACAGGAAGAACTGGATGCCATGGTAAGCCAGGTACTTTTTTCAGGTATTTCCATTCACCGCGAAGTAATGATAGCAGGTAACCGGCAGGAATTCTTCATTGAATACCTGCAGCCCCCTGTATCACTGGTTATTGCCGGGGCCGGTAATGACGCGATGCCCCTGGTGTCTCTATCGAATATCCTGGGTTGGGATATTACCCTGGTGGACGGCAGAAGATCTCATGCCACAGCAAAACGATTCCCGGGTGCAAAAAAGATTTGGGTGGGTAAACCCGGGGCACTTATTCACTTGATGGAGACGGATGCTCGTACGGCCGTAGTGATCATGACACATAATTATAACTATGACCTGGAGATGCTTGTCGCTTTAAAGGACAGTCCTGTTCCATATATCGGGCTCTTAGGGCCAGCAGCAAAACGCGACAGGCTTTTAAAAGAGATGGAATTGAAGAATATATTTTTCCCCGATGACAAACTGAGAACTATCTATGGCCCAACCGGGTTGGATATCGGTGCTGAGACCTCCGAAGAAATTGCATTATCCATCACTGCCGAGATCATGGCGGTGATGAGAAACAAAATTCCAATACATTTAAAGGAGAAGAAAGAAGGCATTCACCAGCCCCTGTTATGAGTACAGGGGTCATCATATTGGCAGCCGGTTCTGCATCGCGTATGAAAAAACCCAAGATGCTGCTGCCTTTCCGTAACACCAACCTCTTATCTCATTTGCTCCGGGAAGTGCAGGCAATCCGGCCCGATCATTCCTGCCTGGTCACCGGAATGTATCACGCCATCATATCGGACACATTACAACAGGAAGAAACCGATATGGTATATAATGAACACTGGGCAACTGGGATGTCTTCCTCCATCAAAAAAGGATTGGATACGCTGTTGAAAAAAGACCAGGCCTTATCAGACCTGTTCATCGTGGTGAGTGATCAGCCTTTCCTGGACAGAAACCTATTACTTAACATGAAGGCCCTCCGGACTGAAAGCAAAAAAGGGATAATAGCAGCCAGGTATGGAGCGGTAACCGGAACACCCGTATTATTCAATAAAAAGTATTTTTCTGAACTGATGAACCTGGAAGGTGACACCGGGGCCAGATCAATCCTGAAAAGGCATACAGCCGACACGGCAACCGTTGATTTCCCCGCCGGTTCAATAGATATTGATACACCCGAAGATTATGAAAAACTTTGTGCACAGATGAAGAATCTGAAAGACTGATGTGTAAACACAACCCCTATCCTTTCTTTTCATTGAAATAGAACGTCAGCGCACCGGAAGGGCAAAGATTGATTTGTTCCATGAGTTCGGCTGTAGTAGCGTTCTCCGGCTGTATCCACGGGCTTTCTTTGGGGTGGTATACACCGGGTAAGGTTCTTACACAAACACCGGAATGTATACATTTACCCGATTGCCAGACGATGGTTATTTCCCCATTAGCGTATTCTTTTTTTAGATTCGTTTTATCCATATCTCAATACTATTTTGAGGTTTTACCAGTGAACCGGAAAACTAATTATAGAAACATCCAGATTGTAATGATGCCAGCAACAGGTTCCAATCAGCTAAATAATAATCAACCCTTTACGAATGCGATATATATCATTGATATATAACGCTGACTCCCACTTTATTAATAACCTGGTTCGCACCTGCTGGTGTATTTGTTGTGTACAGGTTGCAGACAGACTGCGTACAACAGTATAAATCAACACAGATGTACACAACCTGTCCGCAACCTGTACACTCTCTGACCCCTTCCAAACCTTTCCTATTTTCGGAAAGATGGCAGATATATTAAATTAGTATTTATGTGTATTGGATTAATAAGTTAATATGCAAACTACGTCCGCCTTACCGGTCCAAACCCGGCGGGAGATTTTTTTTTGTAATTAGATACCGTTGGATACCGGGACGAAAGATAGAAAGAATAAGAGTTATTTCAACATAATAAATTGGGTACAGGTGTAGCCTGAACACAGGTTTGTCTGGTACCTCAATTTCTTAGAAAGCGAACAACATTCGACCTGCCCTCATTCCAATAGAATAGAGACAGTAAATACCCGATGGTAAATCCGCCGTCCCTGATATCTGTGATGATCACCGATACAGCCCGCGTACAGACAACATTACAGCCGGGAAGGTGAATCTGTACATGCTATGCCCGGCCGGTATTAGTCCCTTAAAGTTATTTAGAATATTTTGAACCGGCAGGCATTGCTGCCAGCTTACCGGAAATTTCAGTGTATCAGCCAACTCAAGTCAGCTTTTAACAGCCCCCTGCAAATAAGGAGAAAATCCCCTGGTGTACATTGTATTTCAATTAAATACTGCCGGGGGTATTATTTGCAGGCAAGGGGGCCCCAAAAAGCGAAATCTCCACTTTATGCCTGTAATCCTTCATTTTACAATTCTCATGCTATTTAAAGACATATTTATCTTTAAATAGTATCTTTGTTCAAAGTCAACCATGGAAATATTGAACCGGGTCTGCCTTTATATCAGGATAAATACGCTCTGGCGGTTTCAATATCTCCTGGACAGGCTCAGAGAAAAAAAGCATGAGGTCGGTTGACCCTGTACTTGTACCCCGTATACAGGAACAGCTAAACAGAACAGATTCAACAAGTTCAATATGAATGTTGCTATCATTATTTTAAAAATGAAAGTTTACTCATACACCATTGGGGTCTTCGGTAAAACAAGATGTCCCCAAATCAATTGCAACCATGATACAGCAAAGCTTACATCACAAATTAGATGCATTCACCGTTCCCGGTGAACTCAAAAGGGAAGGGATATACCCGTATTTCAGGCCGATCGGGGAAAACCATGATACTGAAGTGATCATCCAGGGAAAGAAGCTCCTGATGTTCGGTTCCAACAGTTACATGGGACTGACCAATCATCCCAAAGTGGTGGAGGCTGCTATAAAAGCGATCGGGCGGTATGGCAGCAGTTGTTCGGGTTCCAGGTTTCTGAACGGAACTTCCTGTTTACACATAGAGCTGGAAGAAAAACTGGAGATCATGTTGGCAAGGAGGATGCACTTGTTTTTTCAACCGGTTTCCAGACCAATCTCGGAACCGTTTCCGCCCTTACAGGAAGAAACGGGATATTGATACTGGATGAGCTGGACCATGCATCCATCATTGAAGGCAGCCGGCTTTCCTTTTCCCGGGTCTTCAAATATGAGCACAATAACATGAACCACCTGGAAGATATCCTGAAATTGCTCCCGGACGAAAAAATAAAGATGATCGTGGCAGACGGGGTGTTCAGCATGGAAGGTGATATCTGCGACCTGCATGGCATCACCGGTCTTGCCGAAAAATACCATGCCCTCGTGATGGTAGATGATGCCCATGCATTAGGCGTATTGGGCGAAAAGGGAAAAGGCACGGCTGATCATTTTGGCTTAACAGACAAGGTAGACATCATCATGGGCACTTTCAGCAAATCGCTGGCTTCCATTGGAGGTTTCATTGCTTCCGGTTCCAAAGTGGTGGATTACCTGAAACATCATTCCAGGCCCCTGATCTTCAGCGCAAGCATACCTCCTGCTGCCGCGGCAGCTGCCATGGCCGCCCTGGAGATCATTCAGTCTGAACCCGAAAGACTCGAAGCCCTCTGGAACAATACTTCATTTATGGTAAAATGCCTGCAGGAGATCGGGTTTGAGATGAATGTATCGGAGACACCTATCATTCCGATCTACATTCGAGACAATGCGCTTACATTCCGGTTCACCCAATTATTATTTGAGGAAGGTATATTTGTGAACCCGGTGGTATCCCCCGCGGTAAAGAGTGATTCCTCCCTGATCAGGATGTCGATCATGGCCACCCACACCCATCATCAACTGGAGGAAGCCATCCATAAAATTGAGAAGGTGGTGAACCAGGTCGGCTTATTCGATGAAAAAGAAACACACCACGGAATGTATAACTAGTACACAGGCGTTTAAAATAAATTAAACCACACGTATTGTATGAGCCTTGAGATCAAAGAAGTTACCGGCAAAAAGCTGCTAAGGGCCTTTGTTCATTTTCCCCTCAACTTATACAAAGACAACCCCTACTTTGTTCCTCCCCTGTTCTTTGATGAGATGAACACACTGAGCAAAAGCAAGAACCCGGCTTTTGATCATTGCGAAGCCCGATACTGGCTGGCCTATAAGAATAACAAGGTGGTGGGTCGCATAGCCGGTATCCTCAACCGATCCTATATTGAAAAATGGAATAACAGGTATATGCGCTTCGGGTGGATCGATTTTGAAGAGGATGAGGAAATTGCAAATGCATTGATGGCAGCCGTGGAGAACTGGGCAAGGGAAACAGGAATGACAGCCGTGCACGGGCCCCTGGGCTTTACCGACCTCGACTACGAGGGCATGCTGGTGGAAGGATTTGACCAGGTGGGCACCCTGGCTACCATTTATAACTATTCCTATTACCCGGTGATCATGGAAAAAATGGGGTACAAAAAAGATTCAGACTGGGTAGAATATAAGATACGTGTTCACGATACCATTCCCGTGAAGATGGAGAAGATGGCAGGGATCGTTACCAAAAGATACGGCCTGGCTGTTGTAAAAACCCGCAAACCGAAAGACATACTGCCCTATGCAAAGCAGGTCTTTGAGCTCATTAATTCCGCCTATGCAGACCTGTATGGCGTTGTACACCTCACCGAAAAGCAGATACAGTATTATACAAAGCAGTATTTTTCTTTTATCCGTCCCGAATTTGTGCCGCTGATAACAGATAAGAAGGGGAAACTGGTAGCAATGGGCATTGCCATGCCTTCGCTGTCGGCCGCATTGCAAAAAACAAAAGGTAACCTGTTCCCGCTGGGGTTCATCCATATCTTAAGGGCAATGAAAAAGAACAACAAGGCCGACCTGATGCTTGTTGCCGTGGATAAGGCCTACCAGGATAAGGGACTTAACGCAATATTGATACTGGAAATGAACAAAGCATTCATCCGGAGGGGGATCAAATTTGCTG
>JANYAL010000388.1 GCA_025361325.1 Bacteroidota bacterium | reverse complement strand
AGATTTGGCCAACCTTTCTCTGAGATACGCCTACTGTAATGATACTTCGCATTTGCAGTTGAAGAATTCCTGTCCGGATAAGGTTATCGGTTTCAACCACCTGGATAAGGAACTCCAGTTTGCTACAGCTGTAGCCATGTTTGGTTTAAAATTGAAGCAGTCAGAATATATCAAACAGGCATCTTGGGCTGATATACAATCAATAGCAGCAGCCAGTTACGACCCTGCAAGTTTTTTGCAAACAGAGTTTCTGCAATTGATAGAGAAATCCAAAAAGATCTACAGGGAAAAGCGGAAAAAGAGAAAAAATAATGAATGATTGGTGTCTAAGCGATTCTTATAATTCAATATGTGCTCTTATTGAGAAAATATGAACGGGCCCACGGTCTTTGTTGTATCCCGGGTTTTTTACGAATTGGTAATCCCAGGTGAGCCAGCCATACTTGAATACCCTGACATTGTAATAAACCTCGGCGATGGATTCTCTTCCATAGTGGGGTAATTTCCCGTCACCAATGATGAAACCATAACCGCCGATATTCAAAAATTCTTTATGATTATTTGAGATGCCGTTGTTTACAAAGGCAATCCCTGCCTCATTCCCGGTTCGGCGCCATCTTTCACCTGAAATATTAAACCCCAAGCTGATGCTCTGGTCTATTTCAGTAAAGGCCCAGGTAGCGGTCTTTCCATCATTCCAACTTGCCTTAAAAAAAATCGAGAACCTTTTTCCCAATGATTGCTCTGTATTGATACCCCAGCCATACTTAATACCACCATATTTTTTACCATTGACCACATTGAGCGAAGTGTCCGTACCGTTCATCTTGTTGTTTATTACCTCTCGGTAGACCGGTGCCTTCGATGCATTCCTGAAGACCAGGATCCGAATTATACCTGATTGATTGTTCAGCCTGTATTTTCTTTCCCATTCTGCGGTTTCCGCATGGGCTTTAAAATAAGTTCCATCCAATGTGGGGCCATTGGCAAATTTGGGCATCAACATACTGGAAAAGCGGACAGCCCAATTTGGTTTTATCAACTCGATACAAGCTCCTGCCGAATATCCCCTTGTATTTGCAGGATAGTCCCAAGCCCCGTTACTCATCAGACTCCAATTGATGAACTGTGACCTGGGATCATGAGAAAGATTGTTGTTATCAAAAATATCAGGGATTGCAAATTTACCTGCAGTTATGGTTATCCTTGAGGAAGGTATTTTTCCAGATAACTGATTGGCATCTGTTTTTTCATATTCATACTCTGATCCTTTCAGTGCAAAATATTGTTTCAGGTAAAACCTGGCCAGATATATTGTTGGAGCGGGATCTCCGATCCTGACTGTTTCACCGTTTGAAAAACCTGCAATGCCCACAGCTCCACTGATGCCTTTTCCTCCTGAGACCTCCGGATTTATATAGACGGCCCCACTTTTCCATAATCTTCTTCCTATGAAAAGGGTGGAAGTAAGGGAAATTGCCTCTTCCGCATTCCCCTTTAAACTGTTCATTCCGGCATATGGAGACATGAATTTCAAGTGAGCCTGTTCTATCAGGGTGAGTTGAAAATGAGCACTCCAGTTTTCCGTTAGCAGTGTATCCTGTGTAGCAGCATTTAAAGAAAAAAGAATCAGGCTGAGGGGTAGTGTATAAATATTTTTCACAGTGTTGTTGATACGATATAGCTAGAAATTTGAAAAAAATATGATGATACCCAAAAACAGTCAGCAAATTTTTTCAACGCAGTCAATATCATCCCTTTCTGTTTCCAACGTGATATGATGAATGTTATTATGCTCAATTTCATGCTTGAGCATATTCTTTATTTTCAGTTCTTCGTCTGTCGTGGTCTCCCGTGCCAGCACAAGGTGTGCGGTAAGTGCATTCTCCGTTGTACTGATTGCCCATATATGTATATGATGCATATCCATGATACCTGGTACTTTCAGGGCTGCCTTTCTTATATTACTGATATCGATATTCAGAGGTACACCGTCCAGGGATAAACGCAAACTCTCATTCAGTAGCCTCCAGGTGCCCAGAAGGATCACGGTAGCGATAATGATGCTTAAAATACTGTCGATCCAGTAATAATGCGTATAGAAAATAATAATGCCCCCGATGACCAAGGCGATGGAGACCAGGGCATCACTCATCAAATGCAGATAGGCACTTTTAATGTTGATGTCTTTATCCTTGTTCTTCATAAACAAGATGGCAGTGAGGAAATTGATCACAATGCCGATGCCGGCGATCAATGCAATTGTCTTGCCCGGAAGGGGTTCTGGTTCCAGGAAACGATGAATGGCCTCATACATGATCGCTCCGATCGAAACGAGCAGCACAGCGGCATTGAATAAGGCCACGAGTATGGATGTCTTACGGTAACCATATGTGTATCGCTCATTGGATCTGACCTTGAGCAGCCGGTAGGCCAGCAGGGCGAGGGCGAGTGCCGCTGTATCGGCCAGGTTATGACCAGCATCACTCAACAAGGATAGCGAATGTATATACAGCCCTGCTATCACTTCAATGATCACAAAGAGGAAATTAAAAATGATCCCTACAACGAATGCACGATTGACACCCGTAAGCACTACAGGTCCGTGATGATGTTGGTGGTGATGTCCTGGTGTATGATTGTGACTCATTTTTCTAATCCCTTTTAAACCCTGTTATCAGGTTTGCCGAAATGACATGCTGATTCCTTAGAATAATGAAAAGGATAGCCATTTTTTAGCAGCGGGCAAAAGTAAGGATTAATTGGTCCTTTATACAGCCGGTCATGATCTAAAATTGCATCAACGTTTCATGCCTGCTGAGTGCAAGTAAACTTAATCATAAGGTAAAATAGAATTCACTAACTGAACATCTCCCTTACCTTGTCAAAGAATGATTTTTCATTCTTCTCCGGCTTGGGAGCGAAGTTCTGGGATTGCTGCATCTTATCAAGCATTTGTTTCTCTTCGGCAGTTGTATGCTGGGGAGTCCATACATTGACCTGTATCAGTTGGTCCCCTTTTTCATAGCTGTTCACAGTAGGGAATCCTTTTCCTTTGAGCCTGAAGATCTTTCCGCTCTGTGTTCCAGGCGGTATCTTTATCTTGGCCCTGCCATCGATCGTAGGTACCTCCACATTTGTCCCGAAGACAGCGTCGGGTATGGAGATATACAGGTCGAAAGCCACGTTTAGTCCATCGCGATGAAGTTGGGGATGGGTTTCTTCTTCAATCAGGACAATGAGGTCTCCTGCAGCGCCGCCCCTTTCGCCAGCATTCCCTTTCCCACCGATACTGAGTTGCATTCCTTCCTGAACGCCAGCGGGTATGTCAATTGTTACGGTCTCCTCGCCATACTGCCTTCCTTCTCCTTTACAGGTTGTGCATTTGTGCGTCACCGTAGAACCTTCGCCATTACAGTTCGGACAGGTGGTCACGGTCTGCATCTGACCTAGGAAGGTATTCTGTACCCTGCGTACCTGTCCGCTTCCCCCGCAGGTATTGCAAGTCTGCATGCTCTTATTATCCTTTGCACCATTTCCACCGCAGGTGGTACAGATCACATATTTTTTTACTTTTATTGTTTTGCTGGAGCCTTTGGCAATCTCTTCATAATTCAGCTTGATCTTCACCCTGAGGTTGCTCCCCCGTACGCCACGGATTTTCCCTCCAGATCGGCTGCGGCCATCTCCTCCAAAGAAACTGCCAAAAGGGCTTTCAGCTCCGAATATATCACCGAATTGGCTGAAGATGTCATCCATGTTCATACCGCCAGAGTGGCCTCCGCCACCCCTGCCCGGCGCAAAAGCCTGATGGCCAAACCGGTCGTATTGAGACCGTTTGTCCTGGTCGCCCAGTATCTCATATGCCTCAGCTGCTTCCTTGAATTTATCCTCAGCAGACTTATCTCCCGGGTTGCGGTCAGGATGAAACTGCATGGCCACCTTGCGGTAAGCTTTCTTGATCTCATCGGCCGATGCAGATTTGGACACACCCAATATTTCGTAATAATCTCTTTTCATAATGTGCAAATATGCAGATATGTAAATGTGCAAATTTCAGGACAGTGCATTTCAATTGCATATCTGAACATCTGCATATCCGGTAGTTTATTTACCGACCACCACTTTTGCAAAGCGTATGATCTTGTCATTGAGGTAATAACCTTTCTCCACCTCATCGACCACTTTGCCAGACATCTTGGGCGGGGTGGGCACTTCGGTGATGGCCTCATGTTTTTCCACATCAAAATCCTTGTGGATACTTTCCATAGCCTTTAGTCCTTTTGCTTGTAATGTGTTCCTCAGCTTATTAAATATCAATTGTATGCCTGATTTGTCTAATGGAGCAACAGCCATCTCCTGCAATTGTTTCTCGGCCCGGTCGCAGTCATCCAACACTTCCAGGAGTGAAACAATAACATCCTTGCCGGCTGTCTGAATCAGTTCTATACGCTCTTTTGCATTGCGTCGCTTATAGTTATCGAATTCAGCCACCAGGCGCAGATACTTATCTTTCTGCTCTTCGAGTTCAGCTCGCAGTTTTGACTCCTGGTCC
Organism: Bacteroidota bacterium; assembly: GCA_025361325.1. Taxonomy (GTDB): domain Bacteria; phylum Bacteroidota; class Bacteroidia; order Chitinophagales; family Chitinophagaceae; genus Ferruginibacter. The sequence goes on along the minus strand of JANYAL010000388.1, from coordinate 405 downwards.
TCAGCACCTTCATTGCTAAGATAGGTATGCCCCGGAACATCGGCATCTGAATTGATATTCAATTCCTCATTTTCCGTTGTCCTTGTTTCTATTTCATCCATATTATCATTTTTTATGTCTTTATTACCCAAGAATGATCCCGGAGGTCTAGAATTATTCGCAAATGTACAATAGTCAAACATTTTGCCAATGCTTCATTAGCGGTCAAATTGTCGTAGAAGTTATCAGGTCTAGATTGTTTGCTCAACTTATAACAGTGAAATACCTGAATGGATTGCCCGTCCGTAAAACGCTATCTTTATATCATGAAAAGTATCTATCTGAAGAAGAATATAAGCAGGCGGGTGGAGTCGGGGCATCCCTGGATCTTCGCGAATGAAGTGAATACCGGTAAGGCTTTGGATG
>JANYAL010000364.1 GCA_025361325.1 Bacteroidota bacterium | reverse complement strand
CATCCATCCCGGCTTCCTGCAGTACATCACATACCTGTAGACTGCTTTTACCCGTTGATACCAGGTCTTCGATGACCACTACTTTCCGGCCTTTCTCATAGAAACCTTCGATCTGGTTGCCTAAGCCATGCTCTTTGGGTTTCGGGCGAACGTATATAAAGGGCAGTTTAAGCTGGTCGGCTGCCATGGCACCCCAGGCAATGCCGGCAGTGGCCACTCCCGCAAGTATCTCCGCCCCGGGGAATTGTTCAAAGATGACGCTGCACATCTCGCTTTTGATGAAATCACGGATATAGGGAAAAGAAAGCACCCTGCGGTTATCACAATATATAGGGCTCTTCCATCCACTGGCCCAGGTAAACGGTTCTTGCGGGCTCAGTTTTATGGCATTGATCTGTAATAGCTTTTCAGCTGTGGCTTTGGCGTCGGTCATGCTGCAAATTATGAAAAAGCTCTGAGCTCTCAGCTACCTGTTACGGGCTGTGATTTTAGTAGGGTATTTATATTAATTTTACATCAGTTCGCAGCACTTAGCTCACAGCTCAAAGCTTTCTTTATGCATATCAAAATATATTTCGGCGAAAAGCCTGTTTATCTCTGCAATGAGATCACGCAGGAACTGAATGCCATACTCCATCACCCCGATGCGGTTTTCGTGGATGAGATATCGGTGCCGGCCATCAAATCGCTCTTGCATGAGATAAAAAAAGAGGAATTCCATGCGGGCGTATTATGGAACCCCGACCTGGAGAAACTGAAAGCCGCCTTCTTCAAGAATTTTATTTTGGTGGAAGCGGCAGGAGGTATTGTACAGAACAGCAATAAGGATTTCCTGCTCATCTTTCGCCTGGAAAAATGGGACCTGCCAAAAGGAAAGCTTGATAAGGATGAGACTGCGGAAGCGTGTGCCCTGCGGGAGATCACTGAGGAAACAGGCATACAGCACCTTACACTGAAAAAAAAGATTGGTGATACCTATCATGCCTATGATGAATACGGGAAGCATTTCCTCAAGATCTCACATTGGTATTATATCACCTGTCCTGCTGACCAGGACCCGGTTCCCCAGACCAGCGAACATATCACGGAAGCTAAATGGATAAAACCCAAACACATCAGCGAGCCGATGAAGAACACGTATGGGTCGATCAGGGATATACTCAATACATTTTTTGATGAACCCTGAGCGGGGGAATACCGGAGTGGAGCAAAATAGTTAAAACTCTTTTCTCTTCCGGCACTATTCTTTTATTGTAACGAAATGCATATTGCCGGAAGCAGGTATAAAAATACCGTCATACCCGGCATGGAGTAACCAATCTCAGTCTGTTTTCTTCAGAATGGCTACCGTATGCCTGCTCACACATACCAGCTTTTGCGCTTCGTCATGGATTTTTATGTCCCACACATGCGTAGTACGCCCCAGGTGTAGGGGCATACAGGTGGCTGTTACCATTCCCTGTTTTGCGATACGAACATGATTGGCATTTATCTCCAGGCCTACACAAATATATTTGTCGGCATCGATCACGAGGTGCGAGGCGAGGCTTCCGATGGTCTCCGCCAAAGCACAGCTGGCTCCGCCATGCAGGTAGCCATAGGGCTGAATGGTGCGGTGATCTACGGGCATGCGCATCTTAAGGAAGTCCTCCCCCAGTTCCACCCATTCCATACCCAGGTAAGAACCCAGGGTGCCCGGCCCCAGTGGCGGCATATCAGGCATCGTAAGTGAAGTATTAAACCAGATAGGCATAAGGTATGAAAAGGGACGAGGTCCCTTATTTTTTTCTTTTAATGGAAAGGTTCACGGTATCGGGCAGGAACTGCGATACATCTCCCCCGTTCCGCAATACATCACGTACCAGGGTAGATGCCACCGAAGTGAACTGGGGAAGGCAGGTGAGGAAAACGGTCTCGATTGAATTGGCAATGCTCCTGTTCATGTCGGCAATGGCTTTCTCGTACTCAAAATCATTGACATACCGGATGCCGCGCAGGATGAATTTGGCCTTTACCTTCCGGCAGCAGTCTACCGTAAGTCCGTCATACACCAGGGCCTCCACTTTGGGTTCATCCCTGTATATCTCTCGCAGCCATTTCAGGCGCAGCTGTTCTGTGAACATGGGCTCCTTGTTGGTATTCCTTCCTATA
>JANYAL010000350.1 GCA_025361325.1 Bacteroidota bacterium | reverse complement strand
CTTTCTTTGGCGACTATACTTGAAATGAATTCTTTAAAAATGCGGACAAAGCGATTGCCGGTCAATATTCTCCGGGTAAAATCCCTTCTTAATGAGGCTGAATTCCCCGGCACCCCGGTACCCGTTATATTTATTTAAAGAAGACATTGTAACATCATAACTGAATGTGAATTTTAATGAACCCACTTCCAGTCCAGCCATAGGAACAAGGGCATCTCCCAACCGGTAGTACAATCCGGCTATCAGTTGTTTCTCACCAAACTCTGAGAGGTTATAATTGGCATTCATCCCTAAAACAAGCTCCTTAGAACCTGCCTGTGTGGTAAAATAGGCATTTGGATTAATGATCACCCTGTCCTGCACTTTCAAAATGGCATTGATGAACCCGATATGCCGCATGGGAATAATACCACTCTTCGTGTTATCATTGAAGAATGTTTCTTTGGGCCGATTCACATGCTGGATAGAATAACCCGCATTGATATAGACATTCTCTTGCGGGAAATAGGCATAATTCATGCCGGCCTGCATATCCAGGTAACTGACATTATTATTGGTTAGTACTACATCCGTGGGTAGCGTATAATCAAAGAATTTTCCGTTGAACTGGTCAGGATATTTAAGATTGAATGCATCGATGCGTTTATTTGCCCAGCCCACATTGAAACCTGCTGAAAGCAGGCTGCTTAGCCCCAGCATCTGGTGATAGGCCAAGGAACCGTACATTTTAGTGCTGCGCAAATTGCCACTTCCTGCCACATCGCTGAGTATGACACCCCCAATACCTAGCCACCCGTTCTCCAGCCTGTCGCGAAAAATCTGTGCATCCGCGAAAACACTCATGGTCTTATACGGAAAAGTTAACACGGAACTCCATTGATTGCGATAACTGCCGCCAATCCTGTAATCCGCATCGGGAATAAAACCAGTATTCGCAGGGTTTGTTGTCAGTGGTGAATTGAAGAACTGAGAAAAATGCAGGTCCTGCGCTCTGGGAACAAAACCGAACAGAACAACCGCAATGAAAAGGAATGATATTTTCTTATTGATGACCATTACTTCAATTTCTATTATTATTTTATTTGTGTTCTCAAAATCTGTACAACCGCATTTGCATATATGTAATTTGCACATCTGCCATATTCATCCTGTCATCGCAACAAGTTGATATCCCCCGTCTTCCGAATCTTTGTACCATCAGAGAATATAACATCCAGCGTATAAGTATATACATCCATAGGCTGCAAAGTCCCTTTATAAGTGCCGTCCCACCCCTGGTTTCGGTTTGTCGTTTCAAAAACCACCTGTCCCCAGCGGTTGTAGATCTTCCAAGTCATGGTTCCTATACCAAAACCAGCAACCTTAACAATACCATTCACACCGAACCTTCCCGGGGTGAATGCATTCGGAACATCCAGAAGTGGTCTGATGACAATAGGAATATCAGCTGAGAAACTGTCCACACAATTTGCAATATTGTAGGCGAACAAAACCGCATGAAAGGTGCCAGTGGCATTATATTGGTGAAAGGGATTAATATCCATGGAAGTATCACCATCACCGTAGAACCATACATAGTGATCGGCCCCTGACGAAAGATTATTGAAACGGGTAATCGAATTCTCCACCGGCGGAATGGGTGCCCAGCTGAATCCCGCCGTGGGTATCGGGTAAACGTTTATGGTAAAATAACCGGAGGTGTCCACTTTATTACAGGTGCCGGTATCACTGGCAATCAGCCGGACACGGAAAGTACCTGTATTGGGATAGACGTGAGTGGGTTCAAACAAGGTAGAGAAAGTACCATCCCCGAAATCCCACACAAAATCTGTACCACCCAGCGAAAGGTTCTTAAATGCAGCCGTATAAGGTATACAGCCCGTTGGCGGGGTGGAAAACTGTGCCTTCACATTGGGGCTTATGCGCAATAACTTAATGGTATCAACAGGTGAATTGCAGAACACGGTATCGTCCACAGTAAGTGTGATGCTGTAACTACCAATGGAAGGGAAACTGTGTATCACCGGAGCGAAACCTGTTCGCAGTTTTGCTGTACCATCACCAAAATCCCAGACAAAGGTCCTCCCTGTGTAACTCGGTAATGCAGCCGTAGTAAGATTATTGAACTGGTACCGCAAGCTGTTGCAGGAATCCAATTTGACAAAGTTAAAATCAGGGACTACAAAGTTATTGCCCACCCTAACCGAAGTATAAGCCGTATCTGAAATATTACAGGTGGCAGAATCAATGGATATCAGCATGACGTGAAAAGTACCTACCTGGGTATAAGTATGGGAAATTGAATTATTCGGAGCAAATGTTGTATCCCGCTTGGGGTTAGCAGGATCGCCAAAATCCCATATATACTCTTTTCCCTTTGCAAGTGTATCAGTAAAATTGATAGCCAGCGGCACACAGCCGATCGTATCAATGATACCATTGATGGTTGCCTTGATACTGGCACCCACACCGGCAAAATTCATGAGGATCTTCACGGCAGCCTCGTTACAATTTTGTGAACCGTTTAATGGAGACCAGACACCCGGGGTAGTAGGAAAAACAGCCCCGCCACCGCAATTAGCACACATGGCCTGGTAGATCACGCCATTGGCATCAAAACGACTTGTTCCGCCGTCTACATGATCCCCCAGTCCTCCATTCTGGCCGAAATGAGAGCCAAAGAACTGGCTGTTGGCATTCTTTTCCAATACGAAGAAATAAAAATCAGCTCCATCAGGTGGAGGTATACCCGGCAATGGATTCACTTCGGGCAGGCCGTTTGTTCCGGCGGATGGAAATTGTTTCTGAATATTGATACCCCCACCCCACCCGGAAACATATACATTCTGACAACGGTCTACCAGAAATGCAATGGGAGATAAATTGGGAAATGTGGAGTTTGTACCGAATACGGTAGAATACACATATGCGGAAAGGTCAGGCTGTAGCTTGCTGATGAACTGTTTACCCCCCGTATTGCTGAAATTTGCATTAAGCACAGGCCAGTTTCCGGTGGTGGTACCCATGATATAGGGGAATCCGAATTTATCCATCTGGATCCCATATACGAGGTCATTACCGCTCGTTCCTGCATACGTGGTCTTG
>JANYAL010000335.1 GCA_025361325.1 Bacteroidota bacterium | reverse complement strand
CATGGCATGGCTCATGAACATTTCCCCTATTTCCGCCGCGTCAAAGTCGGCAAGCTTTTCGGGCATCCAGTGGTTGGCATGCGTACCCGGGTTATACATGGCAAGTATTTCTGCACTTTCCCCGTCACTGTGCAGATGCGTGCTTAAAATACCTTGTCCCTCCCGGGTGGCTGGCTGAAGAACCACGGCCCCGGCACCATCACCGAATATTACGGTAATATTCCTTCCACGGGTGCTGAAATCCAATCCAAAGGAATGTTTTTCACTGCCTACCACCAGGATGTTCTTATACATGCCGGTTTTGATAAACTGGTCGGCCACAGACAAAGCGTACAGGAAACCGCTACACTGGTTGCGCACATCCAGCGCGCCGATCTCCTTCATCTGCAGGGCACGCTGCAACAGCACGCCGCATCCGGGAAAATAATAATCGGGGCAAATGGTGGCAAACACAACGAAATCAATATCATCCTTGGTGATACCCGCTCTTTCAATGGCGATCTTTGCGGCTTCCACGCCCATGGTGGTGGTGGTTTCTTCCAACCTGTCGGCATACCTTCTTTCTTTTATTCCCGTGCGTTCCTGTATCCATTCATCACTGGTATCCATATATTTTTTCAGGTCATTATTGGAAACGACGTTTTTGGGGACATAATACCCAATACCCGCAATCTTAGTTTGTGGCATAGCAACCGGTTTGATGGGAAGGCAATTTAGAGATAAATAGACAAATAACCGGCTTCAGAAAACAAAAGAAAGTATAATACTTTAATATGGTAAGCACCTTTGTTGGTGAAAACACCTACAAAGGCGATAACCGGCGGGAGCGTGTAACACCAACCAAGGCAAAAATTTATTATACCTTACAATGATAATTGTAAGTATGGAAGGATGGATATGCATCACTTCTGTACTGTTTACAATATTATTTTCTGCAATGGAATGCAGCGAAATAAAAAAAATTAACCAATCCGCGCCGGCATGTTATTTAATTCACCCTCACCAAACCAGTTAAACAAAAATCCTCATCATACATAGGCCGCACCCTTGTTTTATAATGAAACTCCACCGCGTTTCGGAGCGCAGTATTATTAAAGATCATTTTGGAAGTAAAATGTTCTGACAGGGGAAGCAGTGAGAGGGTGTGGTTGGTGTATTTCAATTCCGCGATATAGACATCTGACCGGATGGTAATATTCATCAATTGTTTATCACCGATCAGAGACATGAATGCTGTACCCTTGACGGAGTCTGCTTTAATGACATGGAAAGGCTTTAATGGGTCCAGGTAACCGGTAAAGGCGATATTGTATTCTGTTTCGGTCTTTTTGCTCAGAATGAGCTTAACGGGTTCTTCCCTTCCGGAACCATTAATTTTCATTACCGCTGCCCATTTCCCCAAAAGGCCTTCATCAACATTGATACCGGGATTGTCGTCCAGTTTGTGTGGAGAACTGTAAGGACAGGAACAAAGCAGGATATTCAGTGAGCAAACTAATAATATGGTAAACCCGGTTTTCATGTTGGTAATTAAAATTAGGCATCCTTTGCTGCATTAACGATCCCCATCCAGGTAAAAGAATACAGAAGGGTTATTATCAGATGCGGACCGATGTAAAAACGCTGCTTGTTTATCTGCAGTAGGTGGAGGTGCGGTTCACATGAACTACCCCCGGTTATGGTGCATTACGAGCGGGTTGGATGAACTGCCATTCAGGCGTACAATATATCTACACATTAACCACATCAAAACCACATTAACCCACAAAATATGTGGTAAAGTGTGGATTTGCTGTGGGTTTAGTGTGGATTAACTCTTTAATTATTCAAATGTATCTGGCACGGAGACAGAGATAAAACCGTTGTTTAATGAAGAAGATCTTTATAGCAACTGCATTCAATCCTTAATTGTTTTCCGGATATCCCGGATTCCGAATAAATTTAATTTGATCATAAATATCAGTGTAGCGTAATTAGAAGACCTACCCAAGTAAATAAGTCATTCTATAAAACCCATTATAGGTTTAGGGATCATTTTAACATTTCGGCCCATTGATTAGTCTTTACATACATGGCCTATCCATCCACCCGCTTCCATGAGCCAGGCAGTACCCAGATGAACCAGCAATCCACCGCGGATACTACGGGTATTATAACTGACAATACCTAGTAAAATGCCGCCCCAGAAACTGCTGATAGCCTCACCCATGGGTTTGCCGAAATGTATGGTACAGTAAAAACAGGCAACCGGAATTATACAACGGCCTCCACAGATCCTGGCCAATGACAGTATTAAAAACCCCCGGAAAAAGAATTCAATACTTACAAAATCAAAGCCATAGCATAACTCAAAAAAGATAAAGTGCCATATTTTTAGGTGTAAATCCAGTCCCCTGAGAAATCCGGCACGGGGATACATAGCCAGGAAATCTTTCTGCGTACTGGCCAGGGCAATCAGGGGAACCATGATCAGCAACATGGTCAGGTAGGGCTTGATACTATTTAAAGCCGGTGTTCCGTAAAATGGTTGGTTATTCCTGTCTTTGATCCGCCAAATGATATAAATAGGGATCATGATCAGTATAACCCTGATAATCCAGTTCAGGCTTTGCTGCCAGAACCGGTAAGCATCACCGCTCCAGATCTTCTTAAACAGTATTTCCTGGAAATCTACGTTTACCCTTACTGAAAAGAACAAAGGTGCAAATAATAGAATAACCCAGAACCAATGATTCTTAAAATACCTGCAGTCTTTAAAAAAAAGCAACTGCAGAACAAAGGCAAGGGTAAAGGGTGCAAAATACAATATATAATAACCGGCAACATTCCCCCACCAGTCATGCCCTCCGTTTATATATTTTGATTCAAGGCCCTGGTAGTAATTCAAATAAATGAGTGTACCTGTCATCAGTACAATCAGCGTAAAGTAGACCGGGTGAAATTCTTTTTTGTAAAAAGCCGAAATGTATATAAATACAGGCCGCATGCAGTTGTTTTGATAAAGATAAGAGAACAGCAAAGGATAAAACAAACCCCCTGGGAATCAACGCCAGGGGGTTGGGGAAAAGCCGGGAATACGTGTTAATTATAACCCAGCCACCTGCGGCCAACTATATCAAAAAGCCAGTATATTCCGTTGGCATAAGCAAAATTAAATAAACCCTCAACAGGAGCATCATCCGGAAGGGAGAAGGATTTACTCCATGATCCTGTAGTATAATTGTACAATTCGATCTGTCTTTCGGCAACATTCAAAACACCCAGCTCCGAACCTGCGATGCCTGTATATATGACGGTGGTGTTATTGTAATCGCTGGTTGAAGCGATCGCGCCCTGGTCTCCTGTATTGGTCTCCGATTTGCTGCCTCCCAATTGCAGTTTCAGTGACCTGTCGCTGGTGGCATCCGGCTTGTAAAAGGATACCTGGCCATTGTTCAAAAACAGGACTTCCTTTCTTTTCGGGTTATAGGTTGCTACGGAATTAGCGTCCGGTTGATTCATTCCCTCGTGGTCAACGACAAAATCCTGGGGAATAAAGTTCATATCCAGAATGTAACTGAACCATCCATTTTGATCGTAACCATTCCCGGATATTTTTTTAGATTGCGGGTCATACCACAGGCCGCGTAAGTCTGTAAGGGTGGTTAGACCCTCATCCGATACCCGGTTCCCTGTTACATCAAAGACCGCTAAAGGAAAACCTTTGTTACCGGCAAAGCCTGCATAATATTTCTTTGTAACGGGGTTCCAGCAAACACTGGCACCCCGGGTACCACAAAAATCATCACCGGTATTTTTCGGCATTTTAAGTTCCAATACCTTATTCAGGCTGATTGTCTGTGCATAGTTGAACGGGCACAGCAGGAACATGGCTATGACGGTAATCACGATGTGTTTCATAACATTTATTTAGTACTAATTTACGAAAAAAAAAATCTCTTATACCATTCATATTTTTATTTATACCGGGTTGTTCCTATTCAGTGTATTCCAGAGCAGGTCCTTCAGTTCAGGGAGCCCCTGGCTGGTCAGGGCAGAAATAA
>JANYAL010000315.1 GCA_025361325.1 Bacteroidota bacterium | reverse complement strand
CATATTGGGAGATATGCCTCCTGGGGGGCCGCAACTGACCAATACAGAGAAGGCCATCATCACCAACTGGATCAGCGCAGGAAGTCATTTCACAGACTAAGCCAACGATAAACGAAATAGGTTTCGGTCTATAAAATGTTCAAAGGTTTAGGGGTTAAAGAGTTGATTTATGCATAAGATTTTTTGTCTTTTTCCATGAAATAATATTGTTGTACCTACATTTTTATCTTCCACCACTTAAACCCTCTATACTCACGACCCATTCAAAGCCTAACCCAACACATGAAACTTATTATGAAGAAAGTAATAACATCCCTGGCACTAGCCATGTCATTTTATTACGGAAAAGCACAACAAAAAGACCTGCTTAACGAGCTGAGCAATGACACCAACCTGACCCAGAAAGTGACAGGGGCCTTCAAATCCACCCGTGTCATCAACGCGCATTCCACGGAAATGCTGGCCAAAAAAAGTCTGGATGTAAGGATTTGTCACCGGTTCGGATTGATCAGCCTCGGCCCCAGGCAATTCTATGGTTTGGATATCGCTTCCATGCGCCTGGGTTTTGATTACGGGATCACCAATAACCTGATGGTTGGACTGGGACGAAGCACTTTCCGCAAAGAACTCGACGGCTTTGCAAAACTTCGACTCTTGCAGCAGGCCACAGGATATAAGGCTGTTCCTGTTTCCATATTACTCGCAGGAGGCGCAACTGTCTGGACCGAACAGTCTTTCGATTCTGTAAAACCCCGTTTCGCGGATAGGTCTGCCTGCTATCTTCAACTGATCATTGGCAAAAAGTTCACCCGAAACCTGTCCCTGCAGTTCAGCCCGATCGTGATCAACAGCGGGAAAGCGGTTAATTCCGGTGGCGACCCGACCGTTTTCGCATTGGGAGGTGGTGGCCGTTTCAAGATCACCAGGAGGATGGCACTTACCCTGGATTATCATCATCCCCTGGGTAAGATGCCTTTCGGGAACAAATCCCCGCTTTCCGCAGGCATAGACATCGAGACAGGCGGCCATGTCTTCCAACTCCATTTCTCCAATACTGCCGGCATGAATGAAAGGGCATATATCACGCAAACAACGGGTGATTTCTTTAAAGGAGATATACGTTTAGGATTTAATTTGTCGCGGATGTTCTACCTGGGAAAAAAGGCGGCCAAATGGTAATTTAGCATTATCACATCTTAGTTTTGTTATTTCCCCTCACATGATTATCTTCGTTGTCCTTTTTTAAGGATAAACCCTATTAATCACACCCAAAAAATTTCTATTTTTATGGCTGTAAAAATGAGACTGCAAAGGCATGGCTCAAAAAAACGACCTTTTTACTTCATCGTAGTTGCAGATGGCAGAAGTCCACGCGACGGTAAATTCATTCAGAAATTAGGTACTTACAATCCACTGACCGTTCCGGCTTCCATCCAGATCGATCGTCAGAAAGCATTGGACTGGCTGCAAAAAGGTGCTCAACCCACCGATACCGTACGCCGTATCCTCTCTTTTAAAGGCGTGTTGTACCTGAAGCATTTATTGCGTGGCGTAGGCCTTGGCCTGTTCGATGAAGCTGTTGCTATGGAAAAGTTCACCAAATGGAGCAGCGAGCATGAATCTCATGTTTCCAGGCGCCAGGGAGCCCACAAAAAGGGCCGAACCGACCGTCGTGACCAACCCGTAGTGCGAAAAGTGGAAACAAAAACGGAACAAGCACCTGTAAAGGTTGCCGCTGAAGATGCCCCCGCTGCCGAAGAAACCAAAACAGAAGAATAAATCACCTCTGTTCGTTAACTCATTAAAGTCCTGCAATTGCGGGACTTTTTTTATACCTGTAAGACACTAAGTTAGTTTCGTGAAAGGTCAATGGGCAATGAAAAATGGTGAGTGGTGTATCGGTGTACAATATTTGAACCGGTTATACGACATCCAGAATCCAGTATCTTGCATTCCCATGCAACAATATTTTAAAATAGGGAAATTGGCGGCAAGTACAGGTCTCAAAGGTGAACTGGTCCTGCAGCACAGTCTGGGTAAAAAGACCTCTCTGAAAGCCCTGGAAGCCATATTCCTGGAAGATAAAAAAAACAGTTTCATTCCCTATTTTATTCAATCGGCCAGGATCAGGAACGAACAGGAGACCATTGTAAAGCTCGAAGGCGTGGATATTGTTGAAGCAGCCCGCAAACTCACTCCCCGGGAGGTATGGCTTGCCGAAGCAGATTTTAAACGATTCGCTGCCAAAGCCTCACCTATTGCATTGCTGGGCTTCATGATGGTACATGCAGGAAAGGAAATCGGTGAAATCATCGAGGTCATTGAACAGCCTCACCAGGTGCTCTGTACCATTTTGCTGGGCGATAAAGAGGCACTGATACCAATACATAAAGAAAGCCTCCGTAAGGTGGATATAAATAAACGCAGGGTATATGTGGACCTGCCCGAAGGACTGCTGGATATCTACCGCTGATCCGTTCTGACCTTTTCCTGCACTGCAAAAAGTGTTAAATTTAGCATGTCATAGAAAGCCGCACAGGTTTATGAAGCAACAACTCCAACGCATCATCGCTCATTTTGACCTGGATTCCTTTTTTGTATCGGTAGAGATACTCAATGATCCTTCCCTGAAGGATAAACCGGTGATCGTGGGCGGGCGCGACCGTGGTGTAGTGGCCGCCTGCAGTTATGCGGCACGCAAATATGGTATTCATTCCGGTATGCCATCTAAAAAAGCCTTTCAGCTCTGCCCACATCTCATTGTGGCCAATGGCTCACGCGGGGAATACAGTAAATATTCCCGCTGGGTAACACAGATCATTGCGGCCAAAGCACCCTTGTTCGAAAAGGCTTCCGTTGATGAATTCTACCTCGACCTTACCGGCTTGGACAAATTCTTTGATCCCCTGCAATGGACCATCGATCTGCGCGAGGAGATCATCCGGGAAACCCATTTACCCATCTCCTTCGGACTGGCCAGTAACAAGATGATGGCCAAGATCGCAACCAATGAGGCCAAACCCAACGGATATCTGAAAATACCGCACGGCAAAGAGAAAGAATTCCTGGCACCCCTCCCTGTAAATAAGATACCAGGTGTGGGTGAACACACTTATGAGATCCTGAAAGCAATGGGCATCCGTACGATCAGGGATCTGGGTGAAAAGAACATAGAAGAATTGGAAGAACGGCTGGGCAAATGGGGCGCCAACCTATGGTACAAAAGCCAGGGCATTCATCATGGGGAAGTTACCCAGTACCATGTGACCAAATCCGTATCCTCTGAGAATACTTTTGATGAGAACAAGACAAATATTACCTTCCTATTGAGCGAACTCGTGCGTTTAACGGAAAAAATAGCTTTTGAACTCCGGCAGGACGGAAAAATGGCCGGCTGCGTGTCTGTCAAGATCAGGTATCCCGATTTTGTGACCACTTCCCGGCAGACCACCATTCCTTATTCCTGCGCGGATGATGAGATCATACCCGTTGTCAAGGACCTTTTTCATAAACTGTACCACAAAGGCGAACCCGTACGATTGCTGGGCGTAAGGCTGAGCGAACTAACCCAGGAGGCCATCCAGGCCAACCTGTTCGAAAATGTGGAAAGAAAGACCGAGCTGTACAATGCCATCGATAATGTGAAGAACCGTTTCGGAAAATATTCACTCACCAGGGCTTCTTCCACTAAAAAATAATCAGCTATGCTTCTTCAGTTGCTGCAGCAAGGCCCGCATATCCTTTGGCAGTTCTGCCACCAGATCAATTACAGTGCCGCCGGTATCGGTGAACTTCAGACGGTAGGAATGTAAGGCCAGCCTGTTTAGCATGGGCCTTTCTTCCTCATCATGTTTGCTGAGTTTAAAATTACGTTTCAGCGAAGAAAGCAGGATGGGTTTTCCGTTACCATACAATTCATCACAAGCCAGGGGGTGTCCGAAATGCTTGGCGTGTACCCGTATTTGGTGGGTTCGTCCCGTATGTAACCTGAATTCCACCAGCGACCAGGAACGGTGTTCTTCGATCACTTCATAGCCGGTAAGAGATGCTTTGCCATTCCGGTGAACGGTCATCAGCCCCTTATGGAGCGGATGTTCACTGATGGGGGCATCAATGGTTCCGAACTTTTTTGCAGGACAGCTATACACGAGACCCCGGTAATATTTTTCCACCTGGCGACCCTCAAAGAGTTGCGACAGGTACTTGTGTGTTTCCTCATCCTTTGCAAATACAATGAGACCGCTGGTATCCTTGTCCAGGCGATGCACCGTAAAGATTGTTCCGTAACGCGCCAAAAGCATATCCTTCAGCGAAGGCTGCGACTGCTCCCTGTCGGGTATGGATAACAAGCCTGCCGGTTTATTGATGGCAATGAACCGGTCGTTCTCCAAAACGATATCATAAGGATGTTTTACCAAGCTTATTTCTTTTGTGAAGCATTCATGTATTTGAGGAGCCTGATCTCCTTTTCGCTCAGGTAACGCCATTTGCTGCGCTCCACGTTCTTTTTGGTTAGATTGGCATACATCACCCGGTCAAGCCCTTTCACATCATAGCCCATGTGTTCGAATATGCGGCGCACGATACGGTTGCGCCCGCTGTGGAGTTCAATGCCAATAATACTCCTGTCCTTCGAATCGGCATAGGCCAGGCTGTCTACCCTGATCTCCCCGTCTTCCAGTTTAAGACCATTTACGATCTTGTCAAAATCTGCCTTGGTGAGGGGCTTATCCAGTTTCACTTCATAGATCTTCCTGATCTCGTAGCTGGGGTGCGATAATTTTTGTGTAAGGTCACCGTCGTTGGTCAGCAACAGAACACCAGAAGTGTTCCTGTCAAGCCGCCCCACCGGGTACACCCTTTCATCTGTGGCATTTTTGATAAGTTGCAGTACGGTCTTCCTGCCCTGCGGATCATCTGTGGTAGTGATGTAATCCTTGGGTTTGTTCAGAAGTATATAGACAAGATTCCTGGTTACAAACAGTTTCTTGCCGTTGTATATCACTTCATCCAATTCCTTTATCTTGAATCCGGGTTCCAGAACTACCGTTCCATTCACTTTCACCTTGCCGGTGGTGATGAAGGGCACCGCATCCCGGCGTGAGCATACCCCGCAATGAGCCAGGTATTTATTCAGTGGCATGATGCCGGCAGGTGCATTATCCCCTGCTGCTGCTGCCTTAGCAGATGGGGTATGGGGTGCCTTAATGGGTTTGCCTATACCAGTTATTGCAGGAGATTTTAATTCCATAGGCTTCCTGCCAGATGCCGGTTGCGGACTGCGTTTCTCCTTCCTGGCCAGGTACTCTTCTTCCTTTTTCTTCTCAAAGAAGGCATTGCGTTCCTTGCGGTATTTCTTCTTTTCCTGTCGAAATTCCTCCTTGATTACGCTGTTCTTTTTTTTGGGTACGAATTTCTGGAAGGGGGACTGGCTCATGGTGTAGCGATTTTGCTGTTATTTCAACAGTAGTGAAACACAAAGATAAACTTTTTACATGGTCAATAAAAAAGGCGTTCCCTCAGGGAACGCCGGTTGTTTCTATGGATCTTATAAAACTGTGTCAGGGTGTTATGCTATAATACCTTTCCTGCCTTATATTTCCGGCAGGTAAACTGTAAACAGAAGCCTGGTTGAATTTTTTCATTCTCCTGCGGCGGCGGCGGTTCCTGCGGTCCATCATCTTCATCTTCATGATCTCCTGGTGGTGCAGTCTTCTTTCCTGTTGCAAACGGGTATCCCTGATCTGATAGGGTACAGAACTATTCTGCGCCTTTGCAACAAAGGCAGCGCAAATGAAAATAAGCAGGGCAAGGACTGTCTTTTTCACGTCATCTCATTTAAATTGTAAGTAACCCACTTTTGTTTACTGCGCTGTTGGTTTCAGGGTCTTTTCTGAAGGAGGACCTTCCATATGTTGTTGCTTCAGGCTCTCCATCTTTTTGAGCTGTTCCTCCGTGAATATTTTTTTATGCTGTTCCTTGGCTTCTTCTTTCAACGCCATCAACTGATCTCTTTTCTGTTCACGGGTCAGCTTATCATTTTCACGTATGTTAGAAATTTTGGTATGCATGGTTTCCCTTTGTGCCTTCAGTTTTGCCACCTGGTCGTCGGTGAGACCTATCTTTGTTTTCATATTTTCCAGGTGATTGGCAAACTGTTCATCCTTCCGGGCCTTATGTTCAGTTTTCATCCGCGTCATCCTGTTCTTCTGTTCGGGGGTTAGCATTGTCATCCATTTGGCCTTCTGCTCTTTGCGCAATGCATACTTCTTATCGCGGAATTCCTTAAGTGTGATGTTCTCGTTCTTATTCAGTTCTTCCATTTGCTTTTTAAACGCATCATGGCTTGCCCTCATCTGTTTCTGTTGTTCGGGTGTCAGGTTCAGGGCTTTCATCATCATACCGTGGCGGTGTTTGGGCCCATGCGGAGTTTTGTGATCCCTTTTTTGCTGGGCAATGGCTGATCCGGACATTACAGCAAATGCCAGTAAGGATAAAAAAATATTTTTCATTTGTGCTTGTTTTGAATGTATCGGTTGGACGGGTTTTAGGGGCGAAGGTTTAATTGTTGTACCAAAAAGTTTCACAAAGGTTACACTAGGAATCAAAAAGCCATCTTAAGATATAAATACCGGATCCATTAAAACCGCCTGGTGTATCACTGAGTCAACTTTGTGCATCTTTGCAACACCTGTAATCCTACTTGCCTTTCTTGTTCGCCAGTTGCCCGCAGGCTGCATCAATATCCTTCCCGCGACTTCTCCGGAGTCTTACATTTACACGGTGCCTCGCCAGGTAATCGGTGAACTGCTGGGTGGTATCCTCATCGGGTTTGGTAAAGGAAGCTTTGTCGATGGGATTGTATTCTATCACATTGATGAGGTGGGTAGGTATCCGGCGGTAGATCTTTATCAGTTCATCTGCATCCGCCAGGGAATCGTTCACATCCCGGAACAGGATATATTCCAGGGTGATGTCGTTTTTGGTTTGTTCATAAAAGTAGTTCAGGGCCTCTATCAAAGCGTCGATATGGTTGGTCTCGTTGATGGGCATAATGGCATCCCGTTTCTTATCAGTAGGGGCGTGTAAGGAAAGTGCCAGGTTAAACCGTACTTTGTCATCACCCAATTGCCTGATCTGTTTGGCAACACCGGCAGTAGACACAGTTATCCTTTTAGGGCTCATGGCCATTCCGTCGTTGGAACAGAGCTTTTCAATGGCCTGCAGTACATGCTTATAATTCAGCAGGGGCTCTCCCATACCCATGAAAACGATATTGCTGAGCCTGGTGCCGTATAATTTCTCGCTATGCCTGTTCAGCAGAGCAACCTGGTCATAGATCTCATCGAAATTGAGGTTACGCTTTCGATCCATATACCCGGTGGCGCAGAATTTACAGCTCAGGCTGCAGCCAATCTGAGAAGATACGCAGGCAGTTTGCCTTTTTTCTGTTGGGATCAGTACCCCCTCTGCAAAATGCCCGTCAAATGTTTTGAACCTCAGTTTCAGGGTGCCGTCACTGCTGAGCTGGCTGGTCTCTTCCGTAATGGCAGGTATGGTAAAGGCTTCAGACAGTTTCTGACGCAATTCCATGGAGAGGTTGCTCATTTCATCAAAATGCCGGGCATTTTTCTTCCAGATCCATTCATAGGTCTGGATGGCCCGGAATTTCTTGTCACCGATCGCTTCAAAGTATTCTTTCAGTTCAGGGAGGGTCAGGGTCCGTATATTCTTAACTTCTGCCATTTGGCAAAGATAAACCCTTGATGCGGGATTGGCTGGATTTCGACCTTTTATGGTGCTTTGTGCACGGTATTTCCGGGGTCCCCCATACATGACCTCTGAAATAAACATGGGCATTATTATTTATATGATAAACAACCAATACCGCCTTTTTCAGGTTTTTTCTGGATTCTGGATGGGGACATCCTGGGGACTTGTTGCGACCAGGGTGCTACCATCTGTGTTAATCAACACAGATGGTAGCACCCTGAACTAAGCAAGTACACTTTTAAGTATCAGCTTAAATGACACCCGGGATTTAAAATAGACTCCCTATTCCGGGCTAGCCGATATTGAAACTGCCCAATTTTAATATGATTTCGTCAATTTGGCGGTATTTACGTTCTTTGCAGGGCTATGTCCCGGAAAACGGGCCTGAACCTGGTTTACAATAATGTAACAATTTTTTAAAGATCAACTGAAAAGGAAGGCCCCTTAAAGGTCCGATATATGGAAACAGTATATGTGATAGATGCGGTCAGGACGCCTATTGGAAAATATGGCGGTGCCCTGAGCAATATAAGGCCCGATGACCTGCTTGCGCTTGTGATCAGGGAGTTAATGAACCGCAATGCCCAGGTAGACCAGAATGCCATTGAAGAGGTGGTGGCGGGCGCTGCTAACCAGAGCGGGGAAGATAACCGAAATGTTGCCCGTATGGCTGCCCTGCTGGCCGGTCTTCCGGTATCGGTTGCAGGCAATACTGTCAACCGCCTGTGTGCAAGCGGCATGCAGGCCATTATGGATGCTACCCGTTCCATTGCCTGTGGTGATGGCGACCTCTTTATAGCTTGTGGTGTGGAAAGTATGAGCAGGGCCCCCTTTGTGATACCGAAGAGTTCCACTGCCTTTGCCCGGGAAGCGCAGATCTATGACACCACGCTGGGCTGGCGTTTTGTGAATAAGAAATTATCGGAATTATATTACCCTTATACTATGGGCGAAACTGCCGAGCAAGTGGCCAAACGATGGAACATCAGCCGCAATGCACAGGATGAATTTGCTCTGTACAGCCAGCAAAAATATGCCCGGGCTCTGGAGGCTGACAGGTGGAAGTCTGAAATTATTCCCGTTCCCGTTCAGGTTGGGAAGGAGATCTACGAGTTCGACAGGGACGAACATCCCCGGCTCACCACACTCGAGTCCCTGGCCCAGCTTAAACCGGCTTTTGCCAGGGATGGCACCGTTACTGCAGGTAACAGCAGTGGAATAAATGATGGCGCCGCAGCCATGTTGCTCGCAAGTGAAAATACTGTCATAAAATATGGCCTGAAACCTCTGGCAAGGATCGTCAGCAGGGCTGTTGCCGGGGTGGATCCTGCCATCATGGGTATCGGACCAGTGCCGGCCACCCGTAAAGCGCTTCAGCGGGCCGGGCTGACCGTTGCGGACCTGGACCTGATTGAACTGAATGAGGCTTTCGCTTCTCAGTCCATAGCCTGCATATATGATCTCGGACTCGACCTCGAAAAAGTGAATGTAAACGGGGGATCCATTGCCCTCGGCCATCCGCTGGGCTGCAGCGGCGTGCGCATCTCCACCACTTTGCTGTATGAATTGAGGCGCCGGCGTGGCAGGTACGGATTGGCCACCATGTGTGTGGGCGTTGGGCAGGGGTCTTCCGTGATCTTCGAAGCCTTATAACCTGTACAATAGTTTTTTTACCAGCCTGTTATTGATGGCCACCGAAAGTAATAATACCACCACCGCAACCGTACCCACTAACCAGTGTATAGAAGGCGATAGTTCTTCACGGCCATGCATAATCACATACTGAAAACCTAATTGCAGCAGGGCGGTCATCAACAGGGCTCCTGCCATCACTGCCACATATACGGGGATCCATTTTCGGGCCACTGTTTTACTTAACCAGTGCGGTGAATATCCGATCGTCAATAACAATTGGAGGTTTTCCCTGCTACGCGCAATCATGAGCTGCAGGTAAAAGGAGAACAATACCATGGCCAGCAGAATAACCAGTACCCCAAAGCCTGCCAGTCCGCTCACGATGGCCTGCAGGATCTGCTTGATCCGTCCGAACCGGGTCTTGTCGCGGTTGATATGATAGTCCTTCTGCTGCAGGTAGCTTAACAGTTCGGGGTTATTGGCATCGCGGGTCTTTATGTAGAGTTTATTGGGATTGATTCCGGTGATATGGGCAAAATGGTCGTTGGCCCAGGTAATGAATGACTCCGGCACAACGACGGTGTTTATCCTGTCGCTCAGGGCTACCACGTTACCCCTGAACCGCTGCGTCTCGCCCAAACCGTAACAGTCAATGGCGATCACCAGGGACGAAATGGTCTTCTCGGAGAAGGGGGGCAGGTCGCGGCTCGGGGCAAATACCGTATTGTACAGTTCCAGATAGTCGGACGAAATAATGATGGGCAGCGCCACCTGCCCTTCCTTCCAGGCGAAGGAGGGGGGCACGGTATCGATGAACCTGTCATCAATCGATTCCAGGAACAGGTCGGTCTCAAAGGGGAGTGTTGCACCCCCGTTTGCCTTCATCACGAATTTATTGGAGTGAAAGGCAGCCACGTCATCAATGAAGGGTTGCTTTTTCAGGTCGGCCATATCCGCATCTGTGAAA
This sequence comes from Bacteroidota bacterium, assembly GCA_025361325.1. Taxonomy (GTDB): domain Bacteria; phylum Bacteroidota; class Bacteroidia; order Chitinophagales; family Chitinophagaceae; genus Ferruginibacter. The sequence continues at coordinate 1,809 of JANYAL010000315.1, read as the reverse complement.
GAATGGTCGGCCGCCATATTCTCATTACGGATGGTCTTGGTCAGCGAGATATAATCATAACCTGTCTTTTTCGGATCCCTGCTTTTAAGGAGTTGGTTGATGTTTACGAACATCTGGATGGAACACAATAGCAGCAGTATCCCAATGCCCAGGCCGGCATAACCCAGCCAGCGCGAGATCTTGTTTTGCCCGGTGACCAGGAAAGGGGCGATATGTTTAAAGGACAGGTTCAATGGGGTAGTGTTATAAGATGTTAAGTGGTCAATTTTTTTATATTGTTATTCAGCTGGCCGGTATGTTAAAGATTTAAAGAACGGTCTGGTTTAAAGAAATCGTTGGGCTTCAGGTCGGCGAGTATCATCGAAGCCTTTCTCAGGGATGTTTCTTCTTCCAACAGGTCCATGGCCAGTCTCCGGTTATTGTCGTCCAGGTGGCTGAAGGGTTCATCCAGCAGGAGGAATTCATAGGGCTGCTGCAATGCCCTGATAATGGCAATGCGTTGCTGCTCGCCGTAACTACAGGTGGATACCGGTTTGTTCAGTTTGGAACCGATGCCAAGTCGGTTGGCCATTTCCGCTATCTTGCTTTCTGTATGGAAGGGGTTCAGTTGTCGCTTGACCTCCAGGTTTAATAATACCGTCTGGCTCATGAACAGCCGGAGGTCCTGGAAAACGATACTGACAGAGCGGCTACGGTAGGCCGAAAAGGATTCCGCATCCAGGGTCCTGATGTTCTCCGCTGCATAAAAAATATCCCCGCTGTAATCTTTTCTGAGGCCATACAGGAAATGCATGAGGGAGGTCTTGCCGCTTCCGCTGGGCGCAATGATCTTCACTTTTTCGCCCGGGTGAAATACCAGGTCGCTGCGCCATACCTGCGATCCGGTGATCTTTTCCTCCTCGATGAAATCGGGTGACACCTGTTGCAATCTGATCTGCATGTGTGTTGGATGATTTATTGTTGGATGCGCATGAATGTACTTGGGTTGCAAGAAGAACGAAAGTCGGCAGGTAATGAACGGCAGTACGATCGCAGTTCTAAGCACCAATGAATTTATTTCTTACTTGTTTTATGAGGAGGCCCGGTAACCGGTTTTACCGTTGGCCTAATGTCCACTACGGTATCGGTAACAGGAACGTATGCCTGCTGTCTCATTCTTATGTTGTCTTTTTCCAGTGATGCCATTGTAACCATGTATTTCGACAATTGCTTCAGGCTGTTGGTGGTCTTGTCCACCAGGTTTACCACGAGCGACTGATTCATACCGCCATTGCTGTAATCGCCGCCGTTCATGACGATATTATCCCACATTTTCAGGGATTCATTCGTTACTTTCAGAGTTACTGAATCTTGTTTATCCCAGCCGGCCAATTTGCCGATGATCTTTTGCAGGTCGATATACAGCCCGATGGGGCTTCCGCTTAGTTTGGCGGTAAAGGGCTGGTCATTCTTTCCGCCAGACAGGTATTTGCTTATATAGTCCGGTGAATTGCCGATGGCAAAATACTCCTTGCTGGTATTATAGGTTACCTGAGGTGAGGGGAAGTCTTCCATTTTATCTTTGGCGAAAGCTATGATCTTGTTGAAAGCCTCTTTATCGTTGATGGAAGCGGAGAACAAGTAATTGGCATCCGGGTGTTGCCGGGTGAATGGGCCTGATTCATCCAGGGGGCCTTCTGTTTTCATCGTATCTTTTTTGAGTGTGAGGTCGCACACGGCGAGCATGACATCGCCCTTGTTGGCCTTGATGAACTCATCGATGCTGAAACCATTTTTAGCCAGCATCAGATTGGCCAGGCCTTCCATACC
>JANYAL010000301.1 GCA_025361325.1 Bacteroidota bacterium | reverse complement strand
ATTTTAAGTTCCAATACTTTATTCAGGCTGATTGTCTGTGCATAGTTGAACGGGCACAACAGGAACATGGCTATGACTGAAATGACAATGTGTTTCATAACATTTATTTACTACTAATTTCCGAAAAAAAACAATCTCTTGTACCATTCATTTTTTTTTAACCCGGGTTGTTCATATTCAATGTATTCCAGAGCAGGTCCTTCAGTTCAGGGAGCCCCTGGCTGGTCAGGGCAGAAATAAAGATATGGGGTATATTTTCGGGGAGTTCTTTTTCAATGCCATCCTTCAATTCATCATCCAGCATATCACTCTTGCTGATGGCGATCACAAAATCCTTTTGCAGCATCTCAGGATTATACTGTTCCAGTTCATAGTACAGGATCTCAAATTCTTTTTTATGATCCTTACAGTCGGCGGGGATTAAAAAAAGCAGGATCGAGTTACGTTCAATATGTCTTAAAAACCGGTGTCCCAGGCCCTTACCTTCCGCAGCACCCTCGATGATACCGGGCAGGTCAGCAATACAGAAACTTTTCCCGTCGCGGTATTCCACCATGCCTAATTGCGGCACGAGTGTAGTAAATGCATAATCGGCAATCTTGGGTTTGGCAGCGGTTATGACCGAAAGCAGGGTTGATTTACCGGCATTGGGGAATCCTACCAGGCCTACATCTGCCAGCACCTTCAATTCCAGCATCTTCCATCCCTCCATGCCTTCTTCACCGGGTTGTGCGTAATCGGGTGCCTGGTTGGTAGCTGTCTTGAAATTACTGTTGCCCAGTCCCCCGCGTCCGCCTTTTAACAGAATTATCTCTTCCCCATCGTGCAGGATCTCCGCTATTTTCTCCCCGGTCTCCTCATCTCTTGCAATGGTCCCCAGGGGCACTTCTATGATGATGTCTTTACCTGTTTTACCACTTGAATTGTTCTTACTTCCGTTCTCCCCGTCCTCGGCCAGGATATTCTTAAAATACCGGAGGTGGAGTAAGGTCCATAGTTGAGCATTACCTTTTAGGATGATGTGAGCGCCCCGGCCGCCGTCTCCGCCATCAGGACCGCCCATAGCAGTAAGCTTATTACGCATGAAATGCTTACTGCCCGCACCACCGTGACCGCTGCGGCAGAAGATCCTGATCTGGTCCACAAAATTTGATTTCTCCATGTGGTGGCAAAGGTCCGTAAAATTTAAAGATTAATGGTTGTTTATTGACTGACAGCTACCGTCATGACATGGAGATCTAATGTAATAGAAAGAATAGGAATGATCATTCCGGCACCGGCAAATCAGGGTGTAAACTAAAAAAGTGTAAGAAAGGACTAACAATCATTTTGATTCATTCCATGTCCTGTACAGATCATTCATGGATCTGTTTTGCTCATGACTTTCATTCTTTTCGGTGAGCGGTTCACAGGCTTCCCACCCTTCCTGCATGTCTTTTGGAAGTTGCCTGTAAAGCAGGGTTCCCTTCAATTTCCAGTCCATCATTTCATCACTGACTTCTTTTATTATTTTGGAGGGATTGCCCACTACTACACTTCTTGCGGGGATGCTGCTGTCGGCCTGTATGAGCGTAAGCGCACCCACGATGCATTCATCTCCCAGTACCACATTATCCATGATCACCGCATTCATTCCTATCAGGCAGTTCTTTCCGATGGTTGCCCCATGAATGACAGCGCCATGGCCGATATGAGCACCTTCTTTTAGTAAAACTGTGATTCCGGGGAACATGTGGATGGTGCAGTTCTCCTGCACATTGCAGCCGTTCTCTATGATAATCTGTCCCCAGTCGGCCCGGATGGCTGCCCCTGGCCCGATGTACACATCTTTACCAATGATGACATTTCCAGTAACACATGCCTGTGGATGCACAAAGGATGATCTATCAATTACAGGGATGCAATGCTTGAATGCATAAATCATAGTAATGTCTTGTTGGTACGGAAACAGGTTCCTTTGAACAGGGCGACGGTGTGGTGATGCTGGTTTGATACGGTGATCTGATAGAGCCCTGTGCTTTTTCCATTATGCAATTCGAGGGCCTCAGCAGTTAATTCATCTCCGGCATGAACGGGTTTCAGGAAATTGATGGATGTATCAAGGGCCACTGACAAAACGTTTCGATTATTGCAGGCAAAGGCAAATGCACTATCGGATAATGAAAAGGCGATTCCTCCGTGTATAATACCAAAGCCGTTTATCATTTCCGGACGTATGGTCATCTTTAATTTGCTATAGCCTTCTTTTATTTCAAGCACCTCAATGCCGAGCCATTGGGAGAACAGGTCATGTTTCATCATGTGCGCTACTACTTGCTGGGGGGTGGGCATTTTTACTAATTAATATTGATAAATGATCATTCTCCTTTGAATTCCGCTTCTCTTTTCTGTACAAAAGCGTTGATGCCCTCTTTATAATCATAGGTCAAAGCTGCTTTCTGCTGAAACGTGTCTTCCAGCAATAACTGATCTTCCCAGGTATTGGCGAACGAATGATTCAATGCATGCTTGGTATAGGCTAAACCTTTGGTTGGCATTTGGGCGATTGTTTGGGCTAATTTTTTACTCTCTTCTTCAAAAGTCAGATATGGAAAGGTCTTATAGATCATGCCCATTTCTACGGCAGCAGAAGCATGTACCTTGTCTCCGGTCATCATCAGTGCGCTGGCCTTTTGCCAGCCGATCAGCCTCGGTAAGGTAAATGTGCCGCCACTGTCGGGTATCAGGCCGATCTTGCTAAAGGCCTGGATGAAGGAAGCGGCATCTGAAGCAACAACTATATCACAGCACAAAGCCATATTTGCTCCGGCTCCGGCTGCCACTCCATTCACTGCGGCAATAACAGGTTTGGGTAAGTTCCTGATCCTTTTAACGATGGGGTTGTAGTGTTCAGAAAGGATCTGTTTGATCTCCAGTTTTTCATCTCCTGTCAGTTCACCGATATCCTGTCCGGAAGAGAAGGCCTTGCCGGCACCCGTGATATATACACAACGTACATCACGCACAGAAGCGCATTCATCCAGGCGGGCCTGCATCAGCAGCGCCATCTCGCGGTTGAAAGAGTTGAATTTTTCAGGCCTGTTGAGGGTAATGAAGGCAACTCCGTGCTTTATCTCAAAAAGGATGGAAGACATATTTGCTGGTTTGTTGGAACAAACTTACAAAAAAGCCACCTACTGCTATATATCCTGTTCATTACAGGGCCATCCAGCCGATACACAGAATACATTTAGGTCGCATCTTGAATGGGCTGCATAAATGTATTCATATTACTTTTAATCGTGAAGGTTCAGAGAAACTTCCGCCATCTTTCATAAAATGGTCGTTCATTAATGACATTTGAAATAATCGAAGGGTTCCCTGCAATCATTACACTGGTAGAGTGCTTTACAGGCCGTAGAGCCAAACTGGCTTATGAGCCTGGTATGATAGGAATTACAGTGAGGGCATTGAATGGATTCCTGTTCTGCAAAGTGTTTTGTATCACAGACTACCTGTTTCGGGTTAGGAGGAGCTATACCGTAGGTTTTTAGTTTTGCTTTCCCGGCTTCACTCATCCAGTCGGTTGTCCAGGCGGGGGAAAGTACAGTAGTGATCTTACCATTTTTGTACCCATGTTCTGCAAGTGTTAACCGTATATTCATAGCGATCATATCCATGGCCGGGCAACCGGTATACGTGGGGGTGATAATGATCTCGACCTCTTCCCCATTTACTTTAATTTCTCTGATGATGCCCAGGTCACTGACAGTCAGCACGGGGATCTCCGGGTCTGTTACTACCTCCAGTATAGCTTTTATATTTTTAACTGTTATCATATCCCTGTTATTCATGCATAAATTCATAATCCCTTTCCACCCTGCAGATCCTTGTTTTATACTGTTTGTAAAAAATATCTTTTCCCATTTGCTGAGCCAACAGGTGTTCTGCATTGTTCTTCCATTCTTTTATAGCTTCGAGGCTTTTCCAGTAACTGATGGTAATACCTGTTTCATTTCTTGCAGATTCCATACCCAGGAATCCTTGCTGCTGTGCAGCCAGTTCTTCCATTCTTTTTGCCGTTTCAACATATCTTTTTTCAATATCAGAACGGATGGAGGTAAATAATACTGCATAGTAGGGAGGAATCGGGGTATTGGCGATCATATCAATTTGTATTACATAACATTATTACCAATCACAATTTGGGTAAACCCTTTGCATATACTGCAGGTCAGTAAGGATATAGCCCATATATTCGGTGTGTGTGCCATTCTTTCCTCCGCTTTGCATAAAAGTATTTTGGGAAACGGGTAATGTTGCTTCAGCCCATACTTCATTTATCTTTTTTGTCCAGGCCACTTTCAACGCGGGGAGTTCCACACTGATCCCATCTTTTAGTAGTGTTGATTCATATTCGGCTAACATGAAAAGCTCCCCGGTATAGGGCCATAGCATATCGATGGCCTGCAGCATCCTATCATGGCTTTCCGTTGTTCCGTCTCCAAGCCGAATGACCCATTCGCTGCTCCAGCGAAGATGGTATCTTACCTCTTTCAGTGATTTTGCTGCAATGGCGGCCAGTTGTTCATCCCTGTTGTGCTGTAGCACTTCAAACAGCAGGGCCTGGTAAACGCTGAAAAAGAACTGGCGCAGGATGGTCTGGGCCCAGTCGCCATTGGGTTGTTCCACAAGCAGGCAGTTCAGGTATTCCCGTTCACTCCGCAAATAGGCTAATGAATCTTCTGTGGCATCATTACCATTAACCTTTGCGGCATACTGGTAAAGATTCCTTGCCTGTCCCAGCAGGTCAAGCGAGATATTGGTGATGGCGATATCCTGTTCCAGCACAGGACCATGACCACACCACTCCGCATTCCTTTGAGCAAGGATAAGTGCGTTATCTGCGAGGTGGAGGATATAGTTTGTTAATGGGGTCATTTTATGTAAATCGATAGTTGGATTTGAGTTAATGAAGTTGATAGCGTGGCCTGATTTAATACAGGCTGCACCTTTGTAACTCCTGTCAAGTTTATCCACTAATCATCCTTCCTTTACATATGATTCACTTCATTCGGCAATTGGTAAAAAGTTGGATGACGGTAAATTTTATCTACAGCGGCTTCATACAGTTCGACGAGACGGGAGTTTGCATCCTATGGTTTTCGGGTTTGGTTTCAGCAAACAGAAGGCTCTGTCTTCGGGGGAAAAGTACGTCCAGCAAGGCAAGCTGCA
>JANYAL010000298.1 GCA_025361325.1 Bacteroidota bacterium | reverse complement strand
CACATGCGGACTGGTACGTTTGCTGTCGACCATATGTTTCGCAATCATTTTACGCATACGGTCCATTTCAATAACCTCAATATTTCCGGTATAACTGGTCACTGCCAGCTGCTGGTTTCCTACCAATGTGATCTCATTGTCTGTTTCAGTTGAAATTGAAGATCTTTCCTGTTGTACCGTATCGTTAAAGATCATTGTTTTATGACCACCTGATCTGTTCCCTACGTACATCAGGATATCCTTTTTGCTCACCCTTCCGTCCTGTCCGGTTCCGGGTATCTGCTCCAGTTCTGCGATGCTGATGCCTTCCTGTTGTGCAATGTTGAGCACTAAGGGAGAATAAAAACGTAGGGCTGTTTTTTGTGCCTGTGTAGAGGAAGAAATTGGCGCAGGCTGATACGGGATCTCTTCAACAACTTTTGCATCCTCGTATTCCGGCTGTTTTACCGGAGCGGCAGGCTGTTTCTCAGTGACCGCAGTATTTGCACCCACCCTTATTTTTGCAATTACCGCACCGATGGGCACCACTTCATTCTCTTTGAATAAAAGGGATTCGATCACACCCTCAGCAGTAGAGGGCACCTCGCTATCTACTTTATCGGTGGCAATATCAAGAACTGTTTCATCCTGCCTGACCGCATCTCCGGGTTTCTTGTGCCATTTTAAGATCGTAGCTTCCATGATACTTTCACCCAGTTTTGGCATAACTAAATCAACTACACTCATATTAGAATTGAAGTTTGATATAAAAAATTGAGTATCATCTGCAAATACCCTGTGGGGGTTTTAAGCAACCGTATATAAAGGTAATTATTTCCCCGTAAACCCGGTTAAACAAAGCATTGCTCAGGATTCCTGCAGCAAGAATTTCCTCAGCATATCAAGTGCCGTAGTAGCTGTTAACTGTATATTTCGTATTCTGTCAAAACGGAAATGTACTTTTTTGGCAAATATTCCTCCTTTGCTGCCAACCGCAATCCAGGCTGTACCTACCGGTTTGTCAGGTAAGCCTCCTTCAGGGCCCATAATTCCGGATACTGCTATCACATAATCCGAACCTATATTCTTCAGGGCGCCCTTTGCCATCTGCGTCACAATCTCCTCGCTAACAGCACCTCGGGTTTCCAATATCGTTTTATCAACCTGTAAAAGGTCTTCTTTGGCCTCATAGGAATAACTGATCACACTTCCGTCGTAGAATTCTGAAGCACCCGGAATACTGGTGAGCAAGTGGGCTATATATCCCCCTGTACAGCTTTCAGCAGTACAAATAGTGCATCCTTTCCGGGTCAGGAGCCTTCCGACGGTCCTTTCCATGGGCTCATCCTTATTGGTCACCAGGTAATCTTTTACGAGGCCCTGCAGCCTTTCAAAGAAACGGTCAATTTCAAGCTCTGTAACTTTCTCATCCGGGCCGGTAGCGGATAAACGAAGCCTCACCATCCCGTAATTGGGCAGGTAGGCCAGTTTAATGTTTGCGGGCAGTTCCTGTTCAAAGCCCTGTATCAATTCTGCGAGGAAACTTTCTCCAACCCCGGCTGTCAGGAGCGTACGGTGTGCGATATGTGGAAAGTTGAATCGCCTGCATAAGGCTGGTATCACGTCCAATTCCATCATGCCTTTCATCTCATGGGGTACGCCGGGCATGCTGACAAATATCCTTCCTTCTTTTTCGAACCACATGCCCGGGGCAGTTCCTCTATAATTCCGGATAACCCGGCAGGTATCGGGCACTTCGGCCTGCAGGAGATTGCGCTCTATGATGGGCCTGTTCAGGCGTGTGAAAATGTCAATTACATTCTGCCGGGCTTCTTCATTCACGGTCATTTTTCCGTTGAAATACTTGCACAACAGGGGTTTGGTGATATCATCCGATGTAGGTCCGAGACCACCGGTGATGAGGATGATATCTGCATGGTGCTGTTCCTCATCAAGTGCATTCCAGATCTCATCCCAGACATCACCAACGGCTACGCGCCTTACAACACGAATACCCGCTTTGTTGAGTTCCTGTGCCATCCAGGCACTATTGGTATCCACTACCTGACCAATGAGCAATTCGTCTCCGATCGTTATGATACTAGCTTCGTTCATATTTGTCTGTAAAGGATTAATTTTATTGCAAGATAGGTCATTGATGAAAACAGTTTGTCTCTTAATTGGGTTGCTCTGCGCTTCTTTTTCTTTCGGGCAGGATATCAAAACACGGTTGAACAATTCACTCAGGTCGATGGAGACGGATGAACATTTCAAACACGCGTTGGTAAGCCTGTATGTGATTGATGGGAGTACAGGTGCCCTGGTCTTTGAAAGAAATCCACAGGTTGGTCTGGCCCCTGCCAGTTGCCAGAAAGTGATCACCAGTGTATCGGCATATGAGTTACTGGGTAAGGGGTACCGGTATAAGACCGGTATTGCCTATGACGGCATTATCAATAATGGAATCCTCCATGGGAACTTCTACATTATACCCTCCGGGGACCCTACACTGGGTAGCTGGAGATGGGCTTCAACAAGTGGTGATGTGGTTAAGCTGCAAATTCTTGCAGCTTTAAAAAAGAAGAACATCCGGGAGATACATGGAGATATCATCCTAGACGATTCGAGATGGGAGACCCAGGCAACACCGCGCGGGTGGTTATGGGAGGACGTAGGTAATTATTACGGAGCTGGCGCCAGGGGCTTTAACTGGCATGAGAATCAATATGATCTTATGATGCAACCCGGGAAAAACGAAGGTGATACTGTTCATATCATTTGCACCAAACCCGAACTTCAGGTTCCGGTCTTTATTAATGAATTAAGGACCGGCAAAAAAGGGAGTGGTGATAATTCAGTGATCTACCTGCCTGAACAGGGACTAATTGGTTTTGTAAGAGGGACCGTCCCGGCCGGAAAGGATACGTTTGTTGTATCGGGATCTATACCAGATGTGGCCGGTCATTTTTTAAAGACCATTGAAGACTTTTTAGGCACAAACGGCATTATATTACAAGGGCGGTCCCGGACCGCTACATACATTTTCCATAACAAAGAAAAGCTGCAATATTCACCCATAATGCTGGATTCAATTTTATCTCCCGCATTCGACAGCATCAATTACTGGTTCCTTAAAAAAAGCATCAACCTCTACGGGGAAGCCCTTGTTAAGACCTTGGCCTGTGAAAAGACGAAATTCGGTTCAACCGATACTGGTTTAAACCTGATCAAAGATTTCTGGAACAAAAGGGGAATAGAAAGATCTGCGCTGAATATCATAGACGGTAGCGGTCTTTCACCGGGCAACCGGGTCACCACATATGCCCTGGTCGCTGTGATGCAATATGCCAGGAACCAGGTCTGGTTCCCATCTTTTTATCATGCCCTTCCCGAGCAGAACGGGTTGAAAATGAAAGACGGATATATAAACGGGGTACGCAGTTTTACCGGCTATGTAAAAAGCAAGGATGGCCAGGATTATACCTTTTCATTTATCGTCAATAATTTCATTGGTAATGCCGGAAGTGTAAGAGATAAAATGTGGGAAGTACTGAATATTTTGAAGTAACTTCATATTCTCTTTAATATCAAAACTTTTTTTATGTCTGAACAGAATAATAAGAATCACGCCAGGTTTGTACCTATATACCATTTTGTGGCCTCTACGGCCTTGCTGGCCCTGATCATCGGCGCTGCTATTAACTTGTTCGATGCTATGAACCAGAAAACCGGTCTCTACAGTGCATCACTTATCTTGGTGATTACCCTGGTACTTTCGGTGGTCTGGCTATATTCCAGGGTGTTTGCCCTGAAGGCACAGGACAGGGCTATCCGTGCAGAAGAGAACCTCCGTCATTTCATGGCAACCGGCAAAGCACTCGACAGCCGATTGCGCATGAGCCAGATCATAGCGCTTCGTTTTGCAGGTGATGACGAATTCCTGGCACTGGCCAAAAGGGCTGTTGATGAGAACCTCAGCAATAAGGAAATCAAAATGTCTATCCAGCACTGGCGGGCAGATAACGACAGGGCGTAAGGGGCAGGTCCGGATATTTGGGATACTACATCCATAATATTTGATACGCAGTTCAATTCCCTATTGGTTTTGTTAGAGCACAATACTATGCGTAATACGCTTAGTAATTTATTCATCATTTTTTATGCTTCAAAAACTGCACATACAGAACTATGCTATTATTGATGAGCTTGAGATCAGCTTTAATGACAAACTGAATATCATCACCGGTGAAACGGGTGCAGGTAAGAGTATCCTGGTAGGTGCATTAAGCCTTATCCTTGGAGAAAGGGCCGATACTTCCGCCCTGCTTCAAAAAGACAGAAAATGTATGGTGGAAGGTTGGTTCAAGGTGGGCCAGCAACAACAGGTAAAGGAATTCCTGCACAGGAGTGACCTGGATGCCGAAGAAGAACTTGTCATACGCAGGGAGATAGCAGCCACCGGGAAATCAAGGGCCTTTATCAATGATACACCGGTAAACCTTAACCAGCTAAAAGGGTTATGTGCATTATTGGTAGATCTGCACTTGCAATTTGATACACTTGAGCTTGGTAATTCAGGTTTTCAGCAGATTGTGCTGGATGCCCTGGCTGGCAATAATAAATTGCTTCCCGAATACAACCGGCTCTTTCAGCAATACATTACTGCTCAACATGAACTGGAACAATTGCAGGAGCAGCAGACCAGGGCAAATGCCGTATTGGACTATAATACTTTCCTATTTGATGAACTAAATGGTATGGGCCTCAAAGAGAACGAACTGGAGGACCTGGACAATGAATTGAAACTTTTAAGCAATGCAGAAAATGTAAAACAACAGCTCGGTGATATATACCGGGTGCTGAATGCATCCGAACAGCCCATGGTACAGCAGTTAAGGACGCTAGTCAACCGGCTGAACGGTCTGGCCCAATACCATCCTGATCTGGAAGGCCTTGCCAAACGCATGCAAAGTGCACAGGTGGAATTGCAGGATATAGGCGAAGAGCTGGAAAGCATAACCGAAAACATTGATTACAGTGCAGAACGGATACAGTTTGTCAGCGACAAAATATCGGCAGGGTATAAGCTGCTGAAAAAACACGGTGTTCATACTACGGCAGAATTACTTGCCATTACTGAAGACCTGCAGCACAAGCTGAACGACATCCTGAATATCAGTGAGGCCATCGGGCAACATAAAAAACGTACTGCAGATCTATTGCTTCAGGCAGCGCAAAAGGCAACAATCCTGTCGGCCAATCGCAAAAAAGCCATAAAACCCTTTGCAGACAGTGTGAACGAATTACTTGCCCGGGTGGGTATGCCTAATGCGAAATTCGTTGTGGAATTGCAGAAACAGGAATCACTGCGCGAGAACGGACAGGAAAGAATTGAGTTCCTGTTCAATGCGAACCTGCCTAAGGGGCAGACCGTTAATTCAGCACCATTTGAGCCGCTCCGCAAAGTGGCCAGTGGTGGTGAACTCAGCAGACTCATGCTTTGCATCAAATCGCTGGTGGCCAGACATGTGCAGCTACCCACGCTGATATTTGATGAGATAGATACCGGTATCAGCGGTGAAGCTGCCAGGCAGGTAGGGAATATCATGAAGGAATTGTCCTGTTCCCACCAGTTGATATCCATCACCCATCAACCCCAGATTGCAGCCCGTGCCGATGCCCATTATTTTGTATATAAAGACATTGACAAGGACAGGATCATTACTTCGGTGCGATTACTGAGCAATGATGAGCGGATCACTGCCATTGCACAGATGCTGAGTGGTGAAAAGCCAACTGCCGCGGCCCTTCAGAATGCAAGGGAAATGGTGGGAAACTGAACCAATTATGATCTTCCTGATTGTACCATATATGCTTGCCGTTGTAGGTATTCCTGTTCTGATGGCAATCCCCTTTTATTTTTTCAACCGGTTCCTGGTCAGAAAAATGCGTCCGCGCGAGAATGGACGAAACCTGCTCCTGTATTTTACAGTTACTGTCATTTCCGTATTCCTGTATATCAGCCTGGGGATATTCCTGATCATTAAGGTTGCACTGGTCTTTAAATGACCCTTTATAGTATCGGCTGCGATTATTTGCCCCTTCTATTTTTTGTTAAAAGATAAGTATGCTATTTTTACCTTTCAAATGAAATTGTTACCATATGTCGTATAACCTGCTTAAAGGAAAGAAAGGCATCATTTTCGGTGCCCTGGATGAAAAATCGATAGCCTGGAAAACTGCCATTCGGTGTCACGAGGAGGGTGCCCAGCTATTATTAACCAATGCACCTGTTGC
>JANYAL010000238.1 GCA_025361325.1 Bacteroidota bacterium | reverse complement strand
AGAATGCTGAGATACGCTACAAAAACGGGCTTGAAAAAATAAGTGCATATTATAAGGCTAAAGCGGCTCTGGGCAATGTGAAAAATATGCAACTGATGTTTGAAAACGATATTCGGGAAAAGAGAATTGGACTTAATACATTAATGGGTCGCAATGCTACTGTTGATTTTGAAATTGACAGTGTATATCGGATTTCAGATTTTTCAAACCTGGTATTTGACAGCTCGCTGTTCTATGCAAACCGGAGCGACATGAAAGCTGTTGACCAGGAAATATCACTTGCTTTTTTGAAACAAGAATCTGAGCGGCAAAGTCTGAAACCTCAATTTGGAATCAGGTACGAGCACATGTTCGGATTTGGGGGGCTTCCAATGCAATATACCCTGATGGGTATGATGCGGCTGCCGCTTGCAAAGTGGTCATCCAAAATGAATAAGGCCAATATTGAAAGCCTTAAATGGAAGGCAAATTCATTGCAATCTCAAAAGGTGATGATGGCTAATGAATATAGCGGCATAGCCTACAGTATGCGAAACGAACTGGAGCTTAAAAAGCACCAACTGAAACTGTATGATGAGAACATCATACCTGCTCTTAAAAATAATTACAAAACCATGCAGCTTGGATATGAGCAAAACACAGAGGAACTGTTTATGCTTTACGATGCCTGGGAAATTTTAAATATGACACAACTTGAATACCTGGACATATTAAACGGGGCATTGAAACTACAGGTTACTATTGAACGATTAATTGAAAAATAATGAATAGAGTAATTATAATAACCCTTTTACTTGCAATGCTCAGTGCATCCTGCAAGAATAATGGCGGCCATTCTAAGCATGACATGGAAATGCCTAAAGAGGTTTATACATGCACCATGCACCCTGAAGTAGTAAGTGACAAACCGGGCAAATGCCCCAAGTGCGGAATGGTCCTGGTGAAGAAGGCCACAGACACTGTTTCATCACAATCGGTCAAATTAGAATCGTTGCTGAAACCGACAAACGAATTTGTGATTTCTAAAATACCCCTGACCGCCATCAGTAAGCAAAGTCAGCCCATTGAAATAAATGCTCTTGGAAGTATTGGGTATGATACCAGGGAAGTAGGCAGTATTTCGGCAAGAGTTACAGGCCGGATAGAAAAACTGTATGTACGTTACCGATACCAGAAAGTAATGAAGGGGCAAAAGATCCTTGACATTTACAGTCCGGAATTACTCACTGCGCAGCAAAACCTCCTGTTTCTTTTGCATAATGATCAGGATAATCAGCCGCTGGTGCAGGCAGCAAAAGAGAAACTACTATTGCTTGGCATGAGTAATGAACAACTGTTACAAGTTATCCGCACCGGCAAAGCCTCACTTACTATGTCAGTATTCAGCAATTACAGCGGGCATATTCATGAAGCAGGTACGGGTAACAATATGAATGGCGGCAACGGTAACATGAAAGATATTTCATTGATAACGGAAGAACTTTCTTTAAAAGAAGGAATGTACTTGCAAAAAGGCCAGTCAATCATTACAGTGTATAATCCTGCAAAAGCATGGGCTGTGCTTAATATCTATGCAGAGAACCAGGCATCTGTGAAATTGGGAAACGCAGTTCAAATAGTCCCGGAAACTTCGCCTGATAAAGTGATCAATGGTAGGGTTGATTTTATTGAACCATTTTACAGAAAGGAAAGTAAAACGATTACTGCAAGGGTTTATTTCAATAATGCCATTCTGAAAATTCCCATTGGCAGCCAGGTAAGAGCCAGTATTTCGGGTACTGTAAAAGATGCCAATTGGCTCCCTGTGGAATCTATACTGTCACTGGGTATGGATAAGGTAGTCTTTCTTAAATCAGACGGAGGATTCATGGCAAAGAAAATAAACACCGGAATAACTTATAAAGGGAAAGTTCAGGTTATTGATGGCTTGACAACCCATGATTCCGTAGCAGTAAATGCACAGTATTTAATGGATAGCGAAAGCTTCATAAAAATAAACAGGTGACTATGAAATACATTATTGCTTCAGCAGTCTTGCTCATTTTATTTACTTCCTGCGGGAAAAAGAAAAAAATGATTGCAACTTCAGACATATTTTATACCTGTTCCATGCACCCGCAGATCATTCAGAATAAACCCGGCAATTGCCCAATCTGCGGAATGCAGTTAATACAGGTAAATAACAGTACCGCTGCAAGGGGGGATGAAATAAAACTCAGCGCAGAACAAATTGAGCTGGGTAATATTCATTCAGATACAATCGGCAAAAGCTCTATCGGAGACAAGTTAGTATTAACAGCTACCTTGAATTTTGACCAGATGAAGGCCACATCAGTAAGCTCCAGGGTGATGGGAAGAGTGGAGAAATTGTATTATAAAAATTTGGGTGACTTTGTACAAAAAGGTTCTCCACTGTTTGATTTGTACAGCGAGGAATTGAATAATGCCAAACAAGAATTTATACTGGCCCTTGATAAAAAGAAAGCATTTGCCACAGAAACCGTGATTGATTTTGACCAACTGATACAAAGTGCCAGGAACAAACTTCTTTTATGGGGACTGAGTGAAGGGCAAATAGCTGAGTTGGAAAAGACCAAAAAGGCATTCCCTGTCACAACTTTTTACAGTTCAGCCAGTGGGTATATCACTCAAATGGATGTACGGGAAGGAGATTATGCAATGGAAGGGGGTACGATAGTTAAGCTGGCCGACTTATCTACACTTTGGGCAGAAGCCCAGGTTTATACTTCGCAAATGGCAAGTATTAATGCAAGCAGTAAGGCCATTGTTCAACTGCCGGATTTTGAGAACAAGGAAATAGAAGGAAAGATAGACTTCGTAAATC
>JANYAL010000221.1 GCA_025361325.1 Bacteroidota bacterium | reverse complement strand
GTTGAAATTGTGTTGAAACGTATAAAAATAAAAAAGGTTTCAAATTAATGAAACCCTTTACCAGACTGGTGACCGCGTTAGGATTCAAACCTAAAACCTTCTGATCCGTAGTCAGATGCTCTATTCAATTGAGCTACGCAGCCATAATTTTGGAGGGCAAAGATAGTCTTTTAAAGCATTCTTTCAAACTAGAGGCCACTCAGGAAACTGTCATGAATCAGGTCAACTACTTCAACGAGGCTTTGGTTCTCTTCGAACTTATTGAGTTGCCTGTCGGCGCCTGTGCCTTGTTCCATCATTTTATGTACATGGTTTACGGCATGCCTGCTGCCCAGCACCGGTAATACATCATCAATGAAATCGAGCAGTTCATATATCAGTACGCGGGTATTTACTTCTGTTTCTTTTCCAAAATCGATCAGGTTGCCGTCAATACCATACCTTCCCGCCCGCCATTTATTTTCTGTGATCAGGGCCCGGGAATACATGATGAAATTCAGGTTCTGGCTGCGCAACTTATACAATTTGGCACAAACACCCTGGAACAAGGCAGCAATGGTGATGGTTTCCTGCACCGTCATGGGTATATCACAGATCCTGAATTCAACGGTGTTGAAGAAGGGATGTACCCGAAGGTCCCACCAGATCTTCTTGGCATTGTCTATACAATTTGTTTTTACCAACAGCTTCACGTAATTCTCGTAGGCTTCAATACTGTCGAAATAATCGGGTATGCCTGTACGGGGGAATTTATCAAAGACCTTGGTGCGATAACTTTTATACCCCGTCTTCCTGCCTTCCCAGAATGGTGAGTTGGTACTCAGGGCGTATATGTGCGGTAGAAAATACCTGGCCGAATTAGCGATATGAATGGCCATCTCCCGGTTCTCCATGCCTACGTGCACATGCAGTCCGAAGATGAGGTTGCTCCGGGCCGCCTCCTGCAATTCATTCACGATCTCATTGTAACGAATATGATCGGTGATCAGCTGACTTTGCCAGTGACTGAAGGGATGGGTTCCCGAAGCGCCCACCCAAAGCCCTAACTCCCCTGCTATGCTGCTGATGGTCTTACGCAGGGTACCCACATCCATAAAGGCTTCATCAATGTCATGGCAGATATCGGTACCCACTTCCACTACTGCCTGGTGCATCTCGGCTTTTACCTTATCCTTGATCACTTTCTGGCCTTCCTGTACAATCTTTTGTTCATGGCTTTTCAGCTCCCTTGTCTCAGGATCAATAACCATGTACTCTTCTTCCACACCCAGTGTGAATTGTTTGTATGACAGGTTGGACATATAGTGATTTTGGATTTTTAATTAGAATAACTGTTGTTTTGCCGCGCTTCTACAGATGTATTCTCCCCAGGTGAGGTTGTCGGCCTGATCCCGGTGTTCCATCGCTTTTTCAATGGCATAATTGGCGGCCGTTTCCACCACCCAGTCGAAGTTCTCCTGTCCCACACTGGTCACTTCTGCATCAGGGGCGGGATTGCAGAAATCGATGGCATAGGGTACTCCATCCCGCAAGGCAAGCTCAACCGTATTGAAATCATAGCCCAGGTAATGACAGATGCGGAGCACGATTTCCTCCATCTGTTTGTATCTTTCCGGCGAAGGCGTGAAACTGGCCGCATACCGCAAGTGGTGCGGGTTACGGGGTTCGTATGGCATGATGCGTACATATTTACCCCCGATGCAGTAACAACGGTAGTATTCATCAAATTTTATCTCTTCCTGCAGCATCATCACCAGTTGATCCGTCTCGGCATGTTTCTCAAAGAATTCCTCGATGCTGTTAAGCTGGTACACACTTTTCCATCCTCCTCCTGCAAAAGGCTTCATGTAGGCGGGGAAACCGATATAGTTGAAGATACCTTCCCAGTCGAGCGGGTAGGCCAGGTTCGAAAAGGAGGCATCACTGGTATCGGTGGGTAATTGCTTTGATGGAAGCAGTACTGTTTTGGGTACCGGTACACCGATCTTCGTGGCCAGGCAATTGTTGAAGAATTTTTCATCGGCGCTCCACCAGAAGGGGTTATTGATCACCGTGGTGCCGCACAGGGCTGCATTCTTCAAATAAGCCCGGTAAAAGGGAACGTCCTGCGAGATACGGTCAAATATCACTGCATAACCGCTGTGCTCTCCCTGCATCACCTTGTCGATGTGTACCGCCTCGGCCATGATGCCTTCCACATGCTTGCTATTCACTCTTTCGATAAAAGCTTCCGGGAAACTTCTTTCCTTTCCGAATAAGACTCCGATTTTCTTCATACTGATTGGTTTATTGTTTGGTGTGCAGGTATATTTGTAGGATGAACCTGTCAAATATATTTTGTCACGGGCAATTAAACAAATTAATCTGGATACCGGATGCCGGATATCCCAAGGGCTTCAAATTACTTGCGGACATGCTTGAATTTTGTACGAATATCTCCGCCCATACTTTTACCTGTATATGGGCTACAACGTTTCGGGGAGCAGGAATTAAGCAACCAGAATCCCTCCTCAAGTATCCGGTATTTGCGTAATTTTGAAATATGTCAACGGAAAGGACTGCCAATATAAGTGTTGCAAATCATATCATTTTCTCGGCATTTCTTGAACGTGCAGTTACTGTTGACTTCTACCTCCCTACCAATATCTCCAACCCGGAAGAACTAAGCCTTTTACTGATCAACGACGGGCAGGACCTGGTGAATATGCCATTTGATGAGATGCTGGAAGAATTGTATGATACTAATTCCATCCGTTCCCTGTTATGCGTTGGCATATACTGCGGAAAGGACAGAAAGAATGAATATGGTACCGCCAGGTTCCTGGATTACAAAGGAAGGGGAGCCAGGGCAGGACTGTATACCAGTTTCATTTTCAATGAGCTGATACCTTTTATCCATAAGTCGCTGATGATTGATTCATTCAAAGAAAAATCCTTTGCCGGTTTTTCCCTTGGCGGTTTGTCTGCTCTTGACATCGTATTGAATAACCCGCTGGAATTTGCCAGGGTGGGGGTATTCAGTGGTTCCCTGTGGTGGCGCGACAAGGACCAGGATGATGCGGATTTCAGTGAAGATACCGATATGATCATGCGCCGCCAGGTCAGGGAAAGCAAATATTATCCCTGGCTAAAATTCTTTTTTGAAGTGGGTACGCTGGATGAAACGGCCGACAGGAACAATAACGGCATTATAGATTCGATCGATGATACACAGGGGGTTATTGATCACCTGGTGGAGAAGGGTTATGAAAATGACAAGGATATTAAGTTCCTCGAACTGAAGGATGGAAGGCATGATGTACCCACCTGGGCAATGGCTATGCCCGGATTCTTAACATGGGGCTGGGGTGAGGAAGGTTGAGGCTTGAGGATAATAAGTTGAAACTTGAAGGTTGTAGTCTTGATAACTATCCCTTCTGGATGGGTTTCATAGTTCATAGTTCAATGATAAG
Organism: Bacteroidota bacterium; assembly: GCA_025361325.1. GTDB lineage: Bacteria > Bacteroidota > Bacteroidia > Chitinophagales > Chitinophagaceae > Ferruginibacter. Next base: position 27 of record JANYAL010000221.1, on the reverse strand, counting down.
CTTAAATTATAAATAGAAACGTCCCGG
>JANYAL010000205.1 GCA_025361325.1 Bacteroidota bacterium | reverse complement strand
TATTAACGTTCACCCAGGTCTGACCCAGGGCAATTACATTGTCCGGGTCGGTAGGCGTAACGGAATTGGGATAATTCTTCACGGGCGGGGCAGGCTGCATCTGGGCGGGACTTACGTTCAGCAGGAAATCCACAGTCTGGGACATCGTCTTCGCGCTGAAGAAATCCACATCTGCCTTATTGGCGCCGAACATGGTACGCTTCAGCAGGTGGATCACTTCGTTGGTGGTCCATGGCCCTGCATAGGGATTGATGCCGGTAAGTGTTCTGGTTGGGGAAGCAAGGGATACAGGAGCTGTTTTTTTAGCTTTACCTGCAGTAAGAAAATCTCTTCTGTCCATAGCAGTTATTTTGATGACTATGATTTAAAAAAATATAGGACTATCAAGAAAGTAAAAAGTTTAAAATGGGCTGAAGTTTTATTAAAGGATACTACCTCAGGTCGTTTCTGCTGCCTCTAACTGGTACATGCGGTCAAGTTATAAATTATTTTTGAATTGTTCAAATTATTAACCAAGAATTGAAAATTCAATTACAAAATCCTAAAGCTGTTAAAAAAAGGAAGTGATTTACTGAATCTTATTAAATATTGCTATGGCCTTGCTTAATCAATATTCTCGATGATACCCGCAATCCCCTGCCCGCCTCCTACGCAGGCAGACACGATACCATATCGCTTGTTCAGTCTTTTCATATCCTGGGTAATCTGTATGGTCAGTTTGCATCCCGTACAGCCCAGCGGATGGCCCAATGCGATGGCGCCTCCATTAATGTTCACATTATCGAAGTTCAGTTCGAGCGTACGCATAACGGCCAGTGCCTGTGAGGCAAAAGCCTCATTCAGTTCAATGAGGTCTATCTGGCTGAGTGTCATGCCAGCCTGTTTCAACACTTTGGGTATGGCTTCCACGGGACCGATGCCCATGATACGGGGATGCACGCCCGCAGAGGCGCAGTTCACCAGGCGGGCAATGGGTTTAAGCCCCAGTTCATGCACCATCCTTTCGCTCATCACGATCACGAAGGCAGCCCCGTCGCTGGTCTGGGAAGAATTGCCCGCGGTAACAGTGCCGTCCTGTGCGAAGGCGGGTTTTAGTTTGGCCAGCCCTTCAGGTGAAGTGTCGGCCCGTACACCCTCGTCGGTATCTACCACATAAGTGCGGTTCTGCTTTTTCCCTTTTTCATTAAGGTATACTTCTTCCACGGTAACAGGCATGATGCCCCCTTTGAAATATCCCTCTTTAATGGCATGCCCTGCTTTCAGGTGGCTGTTGTAGCTGAACAGGTCCTGGTCTTGCCGGTTAATGTTATATTCTTTGGCAACAGCTTCGGCTGTTAGGCCCATGCTCAGGTAGTAATCGGGTTCCTCTCTGGCGATGGAATAGGCAGGCACGGTCTTCCAGCCTGCCGTGGGCACCAGGCTCATGCTCTCAGTTCCACCTGCAATGATGCATTCGGCCATACCGGTACGGATCTTGGCCGTGGCCATGGCAATACTTTCGAGTCCGCTGGCGCAATACCTGTTGATGGTGATGCCCGGTGCGTGAATGCCTACCGCCCTTGCCGAGATCAAACGGCCAACCTGTAATCCCTGTTCGGCTTCCGGTACGGCATTTCCCACTATCACATCATCCACTCTTTTCACGTCGAGCTGCGGTACACTGGCCAGCAGCCCCCTGATGACGGTGATGGCCAGATCGTCTGGACGGGTAAAACGAAAAGCTCCTCTTTTGCTTTTTGTTATTGCGGTACGATATCCCGCAATGATATAGGCTTCCTGCATGTTTGTATATTTAGGGATCATGGCTGATGGATCATGGCCTTGTATTCTTACTGCATACCCGGCCATGAACTTTGAAACATCAACTAAGTTTTAATAAAGTTGCATAAACAACTTTCTATACCAAAGTTAGAATTTCCTCCCGAAAAGCCAAAACGGAAAACTCAAACTATCTTCGCAGCAATCATATGTACAGGATCGCCAGGAATATATTGTTTTGGTTCGATGCGGAGAAGGCACATTATTTTTCAATGCAGGTGCTCAGGATGCTTTGCCGGGTGAGATTTATAAAGAAGATCATTAAAAACTGCTATTGTCCGAAAGGAAATATTCCATATTCCATATTCAATATTCAATTCCCGAATATAGTAGGTATCGGTGCAGGCTTTGACAAGAACGCCCTTTACCTGGAAGAGCTGGAAACCCTGGGTTTCGGCTTTGTGGAGGTGGGTACCGTTACTCCTCTTCCGCAACCCGGCAATGACAAACCCCGACTTTTCCGTTTACCCAGCGACAAGGCCCTTATTAATCGCATGGGTTTCAATAACGACGGCGTGGAAGCGGTTGCCGAAAGATTAAAGGCCTGGAGATCAAAAGTCAGTAGTCAGCAGTCAGCAGTTCACAGTGGGCATCAGCGTCCCGGGGACCAGCTACCAGCTGCCAACGCTCAACTGGTCATCGGTGGCAATATCGGCAAGAACAAAGGCACCCCCAACGAGCACGCCTGGAAAGATTACGAGACCTGTTTCAACGTCCTGCATGAACTGGTAGATTATTTTGTGGTGAATGTGAGCAGTCCGAATACACCCGGATTACGTGAACTGCAGGAAAAAGATTCGTTGCGGAAGATCCTGGTTAACCTGCAGGAACAAAATGCAAAAAAACAAGTTTGCAAACCCATCCTGCTGAAGATAGCACCCGACCTTACGGATGAACAGATCGATGACGTGATAGACCTCGCCCTGGACATAAAACTGGATGGTCTTGTGGCAACGAATACCACTATCAGCCGCGAGCTGCTCACCACAGGAAACGAGAAACTGGAAAAGATTGGCCCGGGTGGATTGAGTGGCAAGCCCTTGCAAAAAAGGTCAACGGAAATGGTGAGGTACATCCATCAAAAGACAAACGGAACGATACCCATCATTGCCAGCGGAGGTATCTTTACGGGGGAGGATGCAAAGGAGAAACTGGATGCGGGTGCCGTACTGGTACAGGTGTGGACGGGTTTCATTTATAGGGGGCCGGGGATCGTGAAGGATATTTGCAGGGAAATGGGTGGTTAGGCGTGTGTAGTTTGCAGTGGGCAATGTGAAGGCTTTACCAAATAGTTGAACCTTCATCATTGAAAGGTAAACCTGGCGAACTGAACCCTACACATCAGATAAGCAATAAACTTTTAAATGGAACATTTATTCACCACCGAAGTCCTCGTCAGTTTTATCATCCTGGTGATTCTGGAAGTGGTATTGGGGATCGACAATGTGATCTTCGTCAGCATCATCATCAACCGCCTGCCGGAAAAGGAGGAAAATACCGCGCGCCGTTTCTGGATGATAACGGGTATGATCGTACGAAGCCTGCTGCTGATGGCACTGGGATGGCTCCTGGCGCAAAAAGGGAGGCCCCTCTTTACTTTTTTTGGCAAGGGTTTCGACCTGGCGGCAATTGTGATGCTGGCCGGAGGGCTCTTCCTCATTTATAAGTCGGTAAAGGAAATTCACGGCAAACTGGAAGGGGAGGATCCCAACAATGACCCAAACAAAAAAAAGGAGCTCAGCCTGGGAAAAGCGTTGTTGCAGATATTGTTGATTGACACGGTATTTTCTTTTGACAGCATCATTACGGCAGGGGGTACCGCCAAATATGTTGAAGTCATGATCGCTGCAGTGATCATCGCCATGATCATCATGTTCCTGTTCAGCCCGGCCATTTCCGGATTCATCCATAAACACCCCACCCTCAAAATGATGGCCCTCTCCTTCCTGGTCATGATCGGCCTGAGCCTGATCATCGAAGGATGGGATGCTCAATCCGCACAGGAGTTACACCTGAAGAATTACATCTATTTCGGCATGGCTTTTTCCTTCCTGGTAGAGTTGTTGAACCTGACCATGATGAAGCGTCAGCGCAGGCGTAACATTGTGAAACTGAATGAGCCCGTACTGGAAGCGGAAGATGTGACGGAACCGTTAGACGAGGCAAAGTAAGCTGGCCGCCACCACGCCTGCTGTTTCTGTTCTTAACCGGGTATTTCCCAATGATACCGGAACATAGTGATGCTCTATGGCCAACGCAACTTCCTCCCCGGTGAAATCTCCTTCGGGACCAATGAGTATGATCTTTGAAGCAAGGCTCTTATTCACCTGGTCGGTCAGGTCTCTTTTGATATCCTCCCTGCAATGCGCAATGAATTTCTGGTGATATGTTTCCAACTTTGGCAAGGTTCCAATAGGTTGCCAGAGTTTATCAAAAACCACCGGCTCCTGCAAAACAGGCAGCCGGCACTGCTGGCTCTGAAGCATGGCACTCACCAGGATGGTCTTCATCCGCTGGTACCTGAACTGTTGTTTTTCGGTGCGGGTACAGATGAGCGGGATGATCTCCGCTACGCCAATCTCAGTTGCTTTTTCGAGGAACCATTCAAAACGATTAACATGCTTAAGCAGGGAAATGGCTATTGTGATGTTTGTGGGTGGTGGTTGGTGGTTGGTGACTTTTTTAACTGCTACCGTACATTTTTTCCGGTTATTGTCAGTGATTTCAACAGTAAAGATCTTGCCTTTGCCATCCGTTAACTGCAGCTGCTCCTGGTTTTGCATGCGCAGTACCTGTACAACGTGTTTGGAGGTCTCCTCATTCAATACGATCTCCGTTTTGTTGGTATCAATGGTTTCGCTATAAAAAAAAGGTAGTGCCATGCCTCATTTCTGCATTTAAAAAGGCGCTTCTTCATCAAACTCCCCGTCATTCATCTTACTTCCCTTTTGTATATATAGTTTGGCGCCATCGCTGTCATCGCCCTTCACAGGTTTCCAGTTTCCGCCCGGGGGCAGTGAACCGCTGAAATCGCCTCCTCCCTCTTCCTCAATGAATTTCTGTATGTGCAGGAGGGCTTTCAGTTTCACCGTGTCCAGGCTGCCGTTTCGGTGTTTGGCAATCTTGACGAAGGTTTCGCCCTTATTACTTTCGCCGAATTCATTGGCGGTGATATCGTAATATTCCGGGCGGTACATGAACATGACCAGGTCGGCATCCTGCTCGATGGCGCCGGATTCACGGAGGTCGCTCAATTGGGGTATTTTATTGCCTTCCTTCCTTTTTTCCACTTCCCGGCTCAGTTGTGAGAGGGCTATGATGGGTACCTGCAGTTCCTTGGCCAGTCCTTTCAGGTCGCGCGAGATCCTGCTGATCTCCTGTTCCCGGTTGCCGTTACGGTTCTCCCCCGCCCCGCTCATCAGCTGCAGGTAGTCGATGATGATGAGCCCTACATTGTGTTTGTTCTTGAGCCTGCGGCATTTTGCCCGTAACTCAAAGATGTTCAGGGCGGCGGTATCGTCGATGAATATGGGTGCTTTGGACAAACGCTCGATACCACGCTTGTAAAGCTGTTTCATTTCATGCTCTTCCAGTTTGCCCCGGGCGATCTTCTCCAGCCAGATCTCGCTCTCGGCGCTCAGTATACGCTGTACCAGCTGCCCGCTGCTCATCTCCAGGCTGAAGAAACCAACTGCCGTAGGCTTGGTGGGATGCAGGGCCGCGCTGCGGGCCAGGTTAAGGGCAAAAGCTGTCTTACCCACAGAGGGGCGGGCGGCTAAGACGATGAGGTCGGTCGACTGCCAGCCATAGGTGATGCGGTCGAGGGAGGGGAAGCCGGTTGGCACCCCGGTGATGTCCTCCTGGCGGTTTCGCATGTCTTCGATGCGCTGGATGGTCTTCACCAGCACGGTATCGATGGTATCGAAGTTCTTGCGGAGGTGGTTGTTGGTGATCTCGAAGAGCTTGCTTTCGGCCTCATCCAACATGTCGAATACATCGGTGCTGTCCTCGTAGGCGTCACCGATGATTTCCCCACTGATACGGATCAGTTCACGTTGAATGAATTTCTGCAGAACGATACGGGAATGCGCCTCTATATTGGCAGAGGATACCACGGCATTGGTGAGCCGGGTAACATAATAGGGCCCTCCAATGGTATCCAGTTCTTCCCGGAATTTCAGTTCCTCCACCACGGTGAGCAGGTCGATCGGAAGGCTCTTAATGGCCAGGCCCTGCATGGCCCTGAAGATCTTCTGGTTGGCATCTGTATAAAAGCATTCGGGCTTCAGTATCTCCACAACGGTATCGAATGCACTTTTTTCGAGCATGACAGCACCCAGTACCGCCTCCTCCAGTTCCCTGGCCTGGGGGGGTACCTTTCCATACATCATTGAACTCAGTTCGGGAATCGGTTTACGGCGTGTCTTCTTGTCCTTGTTATAATTAGTAAGTTCCATGTTTACACCTGTTGCTTGTTAGGGTTAGATACAGCAGTCGGCTAAGGTAATTGCAAATTGTTCTGAATGCATGAATGATTTTCATTCCCACCACTCAATTTATGATTTTTGAAGTCATTATTCACATGATTATTCACAAAAAATCTTGTTTATCCCCAGCTTTTCTTACTTCTTCACAGCAAGTTAACAGTATTGAATTCACTATAATTGCAGATAAGGTGGTTTTTATTAACAATTCGGTAATATTGGAACTATCTTTTTTACACCTTATCCTGCCCAGAAAAACTTGTTTACTTAGTATAAGTTAACTAGTATCTATGCCACCGAAGGAGGGCTTAATTTTCAAAAAACTATCTTTGTTGCACTGAAAAAAGGAAATAAATGACAATTAGTTATAAATGGCTTCAGGAATACCTTCCCCAGCGAATAGAACCGGAGAAGCTAAGCAGGATACTCACCGCCATCGGACTGGAAGTGGAAAGCCTGGAAAAATATGAATCCCTGAAAGGCGGTCTGCAGGGATTGGTAATCGGGGAAGTGATGACTTGTACTCCCCATCCTGATGCAGATAAGCTTAAAATAACAACCGTAGATACCGGAAACGGTGAATTATTGAACATTGTTTGCGGTGCCCCCAATGTGGCAGCAGGGCAAAAAGTGGTGGTAGCGCTGGTGGGAACCACCATATACCCTGTGAACGGCGAACCCATGACTATGAAGAATGCGAAGATACGGGGCGTGGAAAGCCAGGGCATGATCTGTGCCGCGGATGAGATCGGGATCGGAGAAAGCCATGAAGGGATCATGGTATTACCCCCGGAATCAAAGAAAGGCTCACCGGCTTCGGAATATTTTCAGCCTTATGAGGACCATATCTTCGAGATCGGGCTTACCCCCAACCGAATTGATGCCATGAGCCACCTGGGTGTTGCAAAGGATGTATGTGCCTACCTGTCGCACCACAACAAGGCTGATATAAAGATTTCATCCCCCTTTAAGAATAACTTTAAAGTGGACAACCAGGGCCTGCAGATGGAACTGTCTATCGAAAACACCGATGCATGCCAGCGTTATAGCGGGGTAAGCATACAGGGCGTCACCATCGGCGAAAGTCCTACATGGCTGCAAGACAGGTTAAAGAGTATCGGCCTCAGGCCTATCAACAATATCGTGGACATCACTAATTTCATCCTGCACGAGACCGGCCAGCCCCTGCATGCTTTCGATGCCGATATGATTGAGGGAAGGAAACTGGTGATAAAGAACCTGCCCGAAGGCACCCCATTTGTTACCCTGGATAATAAAACAAGAAAGCTTTCATCGGAAGACCTGATGATCTGCAATACATCAGAACCTATGTGCATTGGCGGCGTGTATGGCGGCTTGCACAGCGGAGTAACCGCCTCTACAAGGAATATATTCCTGGAGAGCGCCTGGTTCAACCCGGCATATATACGTAAAACCTCGTTGAGGCATGGTTTGCGCACCGATGCTGCTGCCCGGTTTGAAAAAGGTGTGGATATCAGCAACACCATCCCGGTTCTAAAAAGGGCAGCCATGATGATCAGGGAGATCGCGGGTGGCGAAATCGCCAGCGATGTGGTCGACATATACCCCAGGCCCCTTGAAAAGAACGAGGTATCCCTTACATACCATTACCTGAAGAAACTGAGCGGTAAGAACTATCATGCGGACACGATAAAGAATATACTTGGCAGCCTTGGCTTTGAACTGATCAAAGAAGGCATCGATCAAATGCGGCTAGCCGTCCCATTCAGTAAACCCGACGTTACCCTGCCGGCGGATATCGTAGAGGAGATCATGCGGATAGACGGGCTGGACAATATCGATATCCCCGCCATGATCACCATCGCCCCCATGGTGGAGTCCCTGGCGCATGCAGAAGCTTACCATGAAAAGACAGCAGGTTACCTGGTAGGCAATGGCTTCAACGAGATCTTCACCAATTCCATTACCAACAGCATCTATTACAGCGAGACTGTGTTACTATCGGCTGTGAAGATGATCAATAACCTGAGCGAGGAATTAAACATCATGCGGCCGGCCATGCTCGAGACCGGGCTGGAGCGTATTGCCTACAACCACAACAGGAAAAATACGGATACCCGTTTCTTCGAATTCGGCAAGACCTATTCTCTTTCTATGGCCGGGAAGTTCACCGAAAAGGCTCACCTGGCCATCTATATCAGCGGAAATAAGAAAACAGGCGGATGGAAGGGCAAGGCAGAGGAGGCTGATATTTTTTACCTGAAAGGCATTGTTGAAAAAGTAATGGAAGGCCTTGGCGTTAAAGCTGTCTTCCACCAGGGGGAAGACGAAGAACCTGCCAACCAGATACTGGTAAAAATAAAGAATGAACTGGTGGCAAGGATCGCTTCCGTAAGTGAAACCTTGTTGCAGCACTTCGATATCCGGCAACCGGTATTCTATGCCGACCTGGACTGGGATAAATTGCTCCAGTGCAATGAAAGGGTCCGGATTAAACATGCAGAGATCCCAAGGTATCCTGCGGTGCAAAGAGACCTGGCCATTGTGGTGGACAAGACACTGATGTACCAGTCCGTGGAAAAAGCAACGATCAACGCCAGGATCAATAAATTAAAAAACATTAATTTGTTCGATATCTTCGAAAGTGATAAACTGGGTGCCCATAAAAAATCAATGGCCATCAGCTTCACTTTTCAGGACGAGGAAAAAACACTCACCGACAGGGAGATAGATGGCATGATGAACAAGATCATCGACGTGTATGAAAAGGAGTTGAATGCGGAGGTACGGAGGTGATGGGAGGAAGGCAGATGCACACATAGTTGTTATATGGCCCCAGGCCGGATGAAACATTTCATTAATAACCTTATTTAACCAGCCATAGTGTAAGAAATAATGCCCGTTCTGGATGATCATATCAACCGCGTGAATGATAAGCTTAAATTATTGATAAAGCATTATCATGCAATTCAAAAAGCGTATGAACGTCAAAGCCGGCTGATTGTTACATTGGAGGAGTCGGCTGCAAAAGACAAGGACCTGATCGCCACCCTGGAAGAAAAGGTGAACATTTTGAAAGCTGCTTCAGGTAAGATGAATGAAGCCGACAAAAAAGAATTTGAAAAGAACATCAACCGGTACATCCGTGATATTGATAAATGCATCAGCCTCTTAAGCGAATGATATGAGTGCACTCATCCCTGTAAATATCGTTATTGGCGACCGCAATTACCGCATCAGGACCAGTCCGGAAGACGAGGAACAGATACGCCGCACCCTTAAGATCATCAATGAAAAGATCATTGAATTCAAGACCCAGTTCGCCGGCAAGGACATGCAGGACTATATCGCCATGGTGCTGATCTGGTACGCCACACAGGCCGCTGCAGAAAATAACCCCGAGCTGGAAAAAGAAATGAGGAACGCATTACTTAAGATAGAGGAGCAATTAGATAAGGCGGGGTAGATCAATACTTCATCCATCTGTATATACCTCCAGATAGAAAGCCTTCATTTGTACCCTGTTTTACCAAATATACTACCTTGAATACCTGCCCCGGATGTTTACTGCAACTATCCCGGAACGGAAACTGCTGCTGGCTTATTTTGGTCTTCCACGCTCCGATCCGTAAGCACCAGCACCATCAAGAAAATACTTCCATATGAAGCCTTAAATTTTATGGGAACATGCCACCCCACACCACAACCTAAAAGCCTAAGATCAGCGTCCCGCTTGAATCTTAGGCTTTTTTCATGTTCGGGAATGGGGCCTGGTAGGCCCACTGGTAGGCCTACTGGTAGGCCGGAGATAGCTTTACTGTTTTACAAACTTTACCACATTTGTTCTCCCCGCTTCACTAAAACCATACATCCAATAAATTCCTCCTGCCAATCCTGCTGCATTTATTGGAACATCTGTGCTGCCAGGCTGCATGCTTAAGGTTTGTCGCAGCATAATGCGCCCGGCAATGTCTGTTATCAATAATTCAACCTTGCCTGTAATTGCAGAACTTACCTGAAGATGCATTGTTGAACCATTAACCGGATCGGGCGCCATGCTTATCGATATTGGCATGCTCTTATCTCCCGTTATTAAAATAATATTAGAATAACCGGTAGCAGCGCCTCCTTCATTTATTCTTAACCGGTAATAATTGTTAGTGATCAAGGGGGCGTGGTCTGTGAAACTGAAAGGATGGTTACAATCAGCTGCAGAAGCAACTACAGTGCCGATCGTTTCAAAATGAATGCCATCAATGCTATGTTCAATGTAAAAACTAACTGACCCGTTACAGTTAGATAACCATGTTATTATATTAGCCGCACCATCACTTTTACCAGTAAATGAACTGATCTTAACTGGGAGTATAGTAGTCAATATTTTATTGGCAAAGTAGAAACTGGAGAAACTGCTGACATCTACCTGAAGGTAATAATCTGAATTATAGGCACTGTTTGTTGTAGTAAGTGGTAATGCGTTAGCATTGCCTGTTGTTCCGCAGACATCATTGTTCTTGAAAACATCCACATCAGCAATGCTTGCCACACCTGAAGGCTGTCCCAGGTCATTCAAAGCTGTTTTTAAGGAATCCAGTTCTGCTTTTAATATATATAATTGTAAACTAACAGCAGTGGATGGTTGATTTTGTGGAGTGATAGTAATATTGCGGTTAAGATATATTCTGTGGCTGCCATCAACCCTGCATGTACCTGTTTTAGTAAATAAAGATGCGCTTATTGTACCCAGGTTATTTCCATTGGCATTGATCTGTGCAGCAATATTTCCAAGACTGTCATATACAGGAACCCATGTATTATTATTCGTATTATCAATGGTAAAGATTGGTAAAACCTGGCAGGAAACAAGGTTGCCCGGTGCCACCAACGGTCTCGATATATATACCCAGGCAGCGCCCTGAAGAGCATTATCATCTGGTCCTCCCACTATAGCCGTATTGCCATCCGCACTCAGCGAAACCGCCCTGCCTTGTTGAGCACCACCGATATTTCCAGTACGCACAAGCTTGGCTCCCTGCTGCGTCCAGGTACCGCCGCTGCGCGTATATACCCAGGCGGCGCCCTGATTAGTATTATCAGTGAATCCTGCCACTATCGCTGTATTGCCATCCGCACTCAGCGAAACTGAATAGCCTTGATAAGCAAGACCGACAATTCCAGTACCCACAAGCTTGGCTCCCT